>JAUHYN010000160.1 GCA_030426505.1 bacterium
GACGACACCGTCACCCTGCCGATCCAGATCAATGGAAAGCGCCGCGCGGAAATCAGCGTGCCGCAAGATATGCCGAAGAGCGAGGTCGAACAGCAGGTGCTGGCCGTTGCAGCCGTGCAAAAGGCGCTGGACGGAGCGACTCCCAAGAAGGTGATCGTGGTGCCCGGACGAATCGTCAATGTCGTCATTTGACCGGCGCGCCGTTCTGCTGATGCCCTTGGCGCTGGCCGCCTGTGGCTTCCAGCCGGTCTATGGACCGGGCGGAACGGCGGGCGCGCTCTATGGCAAGGTCCGCGTGGATGCCCCTGACGGCATCAACACCTACCTGCTGGTGCGACGGCTGGAGGAACAGCTGGGGCGCTCCGGCGACCCGACCTACCGGCTGTCCATGGTTCTGGCCACGTCGATTCAGGGCCAGGCGATCACCGCCGAGGGCGACATCACTTTCTTCAGCATCGTCGGCCGGATCGACTATGAATTGCGCGACATCGCTTCGGACCGCGTCTTGACCACCGGTCAGGTCGACAATTTCGCGGGCTATTCGGCAACCGGCGACACGGTCGAAACGCTCGCAGCCCAACGCAACGCGCGGGAACGGCTGATGGTCATCCTGGCCGACCAGGTGGCGCGGGCACTCTACGTGGACCCGAAGCTCGCAACATGAATCTCTCGACCCGCGACGCCCAGGCCTATTTCGCCAAGCCCGATCCCGAACGCGCCGGTGTTCTGATCTATGGCGCCGACGCGATGCGCGTGGCGATGAAGCGCCAGCAGATGCTGGCCGCACTTCTGGGGCCCGCTGCCGAAGAGGAAATGCGCCTGACCCGGATGCAGGGCGCCGAGTTGCGCAGCGACCCGGCCCAGCTTCTGGATGCGGTCAAGGCCGTCGGCTTCTTTCCCGGCCCGCGCGCCGTTTTCGTCGAGGAGGCGGGCGACGGTATCGCCGAGGCGGCGCAGAGAGCGCTCGAGGATTGGCGCACCGGGGATGCGCAGATCGTCGTGACCGCAGGCGCTCTCAAGAAAACGTCGAAACTGCGCAAGTTGTTCGAGAGCCATCGTAATGCACTGGCGGTTGGGCTGTATGACGACCCGCCCGGTCGCGCCGAGATCGAGCGCGCTCTGGCCGAGGCCGGGATGCGGGACATCCCGTCCGACAGCATGGCGGCGCTGACTGAACTGGCCAGCGCGATCGGCCCCGGTGACTTCGCTCAGACGCTCGAAAAGCTGGCGCTGTACAAGCGCGGCGACACCACGCCTCTGTCGCCCGAGGATATCGCCGCCTGCGCCCCTCAATCGACCGAGGCGGCGCTGGACGATGTTCTGAACATCGTGGCCGATGCAAACGCAGGTGAAATCGGTCCGGTGCTGCGCAAGTTGCAATCCCAAGGCGTAAATGCCGTGAGCCTGTGCATCGGGGCCATGCGCCATTTCAGGGCGCTGCATGTGGCCGCATCCGACCCCGGCGGACCGGGCAGCGGAATAAACAAGGTGCGGCCCCCTGTCTTCGGGCCGCGGCGCGACAGGATGGTGCGACAGGCGCAAAACTGGGGCGTTGCGGATCTTGAGGCGGCGCTGACACTGCTGACGGATACGGATTTACAATTGCGCTCGGCCGGACAGAACGCACCGGCTCTGGCGCTGGTCGAACGGGCGCTGTCGGGGAGTTTCGTGGTGACCCCGCGCGGCGAGATGCGCCAGTCCGATCAGTTCGATTGGCGTCGCGAGCGCTACGAGTTCATCTCCGATCGCCTCGCCGTCGACCTGCTGTTCGGCTCCGAGCGCCCGCGCGAGGCGCTCGAAGCGGGCGCGACCACCGACGACATCATCCACGGCTTCGCCGCCGACGAGGCGGCCTTCCGCGCGCGGCGCCGCCCGCACCTGATCTACTCATGAACGCCAAGCAACGTACGATCCCCTGGCTCCTCTTCCTCGCGCTCGTCGCGTGCAAGACCACGCAGACCGTCACGATCGACGAGCGCGCGCAGCAGCTCGTCGACCGCGCGACCGCCAACGAACCCAGCGTCACGCCGGGGCTCGTCGCGCTCGCGGAGGGGATGGGCGGCGAGATGTACAAGATCGAGTATCGACTCAAGTCGCTCGACTCGACGAAGCGGAAGCTGAGGAAGGAACACCTCGAAGATCCGTCCGTGCCGATCGCGGACATGGAACTCGACGACACGCTCCGCTACACGGTGCGCTTCGAAGACGAGCCCCCCGGCCACTACGTCGAGGCGGTGCGCGAGGTCCTCGCGTCGCTCGAAGGCCAGGGGCACACGGTGGTCGTGCTGAAGAACTACTGGCCCCCCGAAGACAACTACTCGGGCGTGAACAGCATCCTCCGTCACCCGTCCGGGATGCAGTGGGAGCTGCAGTTCCACACCGCGAAGTCCCTCGAGGTGCAAGCCGACACGCGCGACTGGTACGAGGAGCTAAGGAAGGTCGACACGCCCCTCGAGCGCAAGCGCGAGCTGTTCGACCTCATGACCGCCGCTTGGTCGAAGGTCCCGATCCCGAAGGACGTCCTCGAGCCGAAGTCGCTCCACGCGAACGAACAGATCCGCGATCGCGAACGTCCTTAGATCGCCCCCACCGCGAAGCCGTAGAGCGGCGCGAGCGCGCCGCGCGCATCACCGAGCATCTCGCGCATCGTCGAGTCGTAGAAGGCGCCGATCCCGGTCGCGCCGAGGCCGCGCGCCGTGGCGGTGAGGTAGAGTACATGCCCGATCGCACCCGCTTCGAGGTGGACAGCGCGGTACGCGGACGGCCCGCGTTGGTCGAGGCGGTCGTCGAGCGGCGCGAGCATCGTACAGGTGAAGGCGCCGTCCGCCGCGACATCCTGGTCGCCGTGGACGAGCCGCGCGTGCGGGCGGACGTCGTCGGCGTCGAGGAGGTAGAGGTTGGGGCCCACGCGCTCGAACGCGAACTCGGGATCGAGCGCTGCGCAGAGGCGGTCCGCGCCGCCGTCGGTCCGGACGTACGCGTAGGCGCCTCGGCGCAGCCCCTCCACGCGGTGGACGAACACCACGAGATCGATCGCGGCGCCGGCGAAGACGGCAGGAGATCGATCGGCTCGGGTGGCGGAGAGGAGCGCTTCGAACGTCGCGCGGTCGATCGCGCGATCCGCGAACGCCGCGGCGCTCCGGCGCGCGCGGACGGTGGATTCGAAGTCGGCGCGCGAATCGATCGAAGCGCTCGGGGCGCCCGGTTCGCCCTCGCGCGAGCCGCGAACTGACGTGGCATCGAGGTCGGCGCCCGGTTCGGCGGTGCGGACCTCGCGCGGACCGCGACGCGCGTGTACTGACGCGCCTCGGAGCGCTCCGCTCGCGGGATCGACCGCCGCTTCGATCGCCCGCGCCGTCGCGCGCGCGCCAGGCCAGTCGAAGGCGGTGAGCGCCGCCGCGGCGATCGGGTCGGCCGCGTCGATCGGGCCGTCGGGCGCGACGCGCTCCGGCGCATCGATCGTGAACACCGCACCGAGCGTCTCGCCCACGCTCCGGCCGTCCAGCCCGAGCACCGTGCGCAGCGCGGGATCGAACGCCGGCCGCAGAGACCACCCGCGGCTCGAGGCGGCGAGCGCGAGGCCGGCGACGGCGTGGCCGAGGTCGAGCTCGGCGTAGCGCACGCCGCGGTCGCCGTACTTCCAACACTGGCGCTCGGCGATCTGCGTGAGGACGAAGCGCGGCGCGACGGGCGCGGCGAGTCGCGCGATACGGACGAAGCGGTGGTGGAGCGCGTCGTAGTGCAGGACGTCGCCCGCGTGCAGGACGTACAGCTCGGTCGGGTGCAGGTTGCCGCTGGACGGATTCGCGCGCGCGTACCAACGACTCGCGCCGCGTCGACGCTCAGCGGTGATCCCGAGCGTCAGCGCCGCGACGCTCCCCAGCGCGTCGCGGTCGAGCACGGAGCGCCTGCACGCCCCGGCGAGGACGTCGTCCAGCCCGACTTCCACGGCGCGGTCCGCGATCGCGCTCGACTCCGCGCCCGGGAACTCGATCCACTGCGGGACACACGTCGACCAATCGGCCGGCGGCGGCGCGCGCGAGGGGCGGTCCGGGCGGTGCTCCGAGAGCGCGTGCGCCGCGCGGAGCGTCGCGACGAGATCAGCGCTCTTCATCTCGCCACTCGTCCGCGAGCATCGAGTAGACCGCGTGATCCACGAAGCGGTCGTTCAGCTTCTCGTGCCGACGCAGAACGCCCTCGAACGTGAATCCGCAGCGTTCGGCGACGGCGCGGCTCCGCGAGTTCTCCGTCGCAGCGAGAAGCGCGATGCGCTCGAGCCCGAGCTCCACGAAGCCGAGCCGGAGCAGTTCGCGCACCGCGCGCGAGACGAAGCCGCGGCCCTCCCACGCGCTCCCGATCCAGTACCCGATCATCCCGCGTTGGTGGGGCTCGGAGATCTCCGAGAGCGACGCGATGCCCGCGATGTGGCCCTCATGGATCAACAACCGATCGACCGTCGTCCCGGCGGACGCGCCGGTGATCGAGCGCTCGATGAACGCGCGCGTGTCGTCGGGTGACTTCGTGAGGTCGACCCACGGGAGCCACACGCGTAGGCGCGCACGGTCCGCGTCGACGGCGGCGAAGAGCGCGTCCACGTCTTCGAGGGCGGGCGCGCGGAGCTCGAGCTCGTCGTCGCGGCTCACGACGCGGCGAGCCCTCCGATCTGGACCAATCCGTTCGGCGGAGCGCGGAGCGCGCGCTGCTTCGCGTAGTGCGGGTGCTCGACCCCGGGCGGCGGCTCGGCGATGCACGACGGGTCGTCGCCGTAGAAGTCACCGCCGGCGAAGTACGCGTTCGCGCGGCAGCCGAAGCCACACTCCGACTGGTACCCGCACGAGCCGCACTTGCCGTGGACGAGATCGAGGCGCCGCCAGCGATCGATCGCCTCGTGACCACCGTGCCACACGTCGAGGAACGACTCGCGGCGTAGGTCGCCGGCGTGGTCTTCGCGCATGAACTCGCAGGTGCCCACCGAGCCGTCCTCGAAGATCACGGCGCGCGTGGTGCCGGCGCCGCAGGAGAGCTTCGTCGCGGCCTCGCCGAGGCGCCAGTTGTGCGCGGCCGCTTCGCCGCGGTGCCCCATGAAGCACGGGTAGTCGACGTGGAGCCGACCGTTCGACGCCGCTTCGAACGCCTTCACGCGCTCGACGATCGCACGAAACCGCGCGGGGGGCACGGTCAGCGCGCGGTCCTCGGCGGCGCGGCCGGTCGGGAGGAAGAGCTGCAGCTTGAGGCTCTGGACGCCGCGCTCGAGGCAGAGATCGAGCAGCGCGTCGACCTCGTCTTCGTTCGTCTGCATCAGCGTGAAGGCGAACTGCACCGCGATGCCCTCTTCGTGGAGGACCTTCGCCGCGCGCATCACGTGGTCGAAGTTCCGCGGGCCGCGGATCGCGTCGTGCGTCTCCTTCGTCGCGCCGTCCAGGCTGAGTTGAACGACGGCCACGTTCGCGGCCGCGAGCCGCTGCGCCTTCGCGCGGTCGAGGAGCGCGCCGTTGCTGGAGAGGAAGGTGTCGATCCCGAGCGCGTCGCAGTACTCGACGAGGTCGATGAACCAGGGGAGCGTGAGCGGCTCGCCGCCGCCGAACGCCACGCTGAATACGCCCGCGTCCGCGAGTTGATCCACGATCGCCTTCGCGTCGTCGAAGTCGAGCTCCTCGTCCGCGCGCCGCGGCGACTCCCACGGCTCGTAGTTGAAGCAGTGCGTACACGTGAGGTTGCAGCGCTTCGTGACGTACCAAGTGACGGAGTAGGGCGCGATCGGGATGGTGCGGATCGAGTTCATGCGGCGACCTCCTGGCGTGCCGAGTCGAGGTAGGCGCTGCATCCGCAGCGCTGGCGGTGGTGGTGCTGAGTGACGAGCTGGCGCCACGCGTCGAAGAAGTCGCCCTTCGTGACGTCGCCGAAGGCGTGCTCGGGCCCGAAGTCGCAGAGGCTCAACCGCCCGTCCTCGAGGATCGACACGTTCCGCAGCGCGGTCGCGCAGGTGGCGTCGGAGCTCCCGTCTTCGACGATCTGCGCCCACCGCGGGAACGACAGCTCGACCGAGTCGCTCCGCGCGCGCGCGCGACGAATGACCGCGCGGACCTCTTCGGGGCCCAGCGCGCCGTCCCCGCCGCGCCACGCGAACGGCGTGAACACGGGCTGCACCTTCAGGATGATCGCGGACTCGCGCTCGGCGAGCTCCACCATCGCTTCGACCTCGTCGAGGTTGCCGCGGTGCACCGCGATCGCGAGGACGACCGGGAGCCCGCCCCGCACCGAAGCGCGCACGCCTTCGAGCGCGGCGTCGAAGCGGCCGGCGCCACGGAGGGCGTCGTGGCTCTCGGCGGTCGCGCCGTCGAGGCTGACTTGAATGCACCGAAAGCCCACGTCGAGGAGCCGCTCGACCGCGGCGTCGTCGAGGAAGAGGCCGTTCGTCGCGACCTGGATCGTGAGGCCTCGTTCGCGCGCGTACGCCGCGAGCTCGTAGAAGTCCGGTCGCAGGAACGGCTCTCCGCCCGCGAAGCCCAATTGGTAGACGTCGTTGTCGACGAGCCCGTCGATCATCGCGCGCGCCGTCGCGGTGTCGATCGGATCGCGGCGCCCGATATCCGGCGTGACGTCGACGAAGCAGTGCGCGCAAGACAGGTTGCAGCGCCGCGTGCAGTACCAAGTCGCGAAGTACGGCGCCGACACGTCGTCGAGGAGCGCCTCCTCGGCCAAGCGGCGCGGCCGACCGTACAGGCTCAGGCGGTCTTCCATCGGACCATCCCCTCCGACGCGCAGCGATCGAGGAAGCGCCGGCACGTCGCGACGTAGGCCGCGCCTTGGCGCTCGTTCGTGCAGCGAATCGCGATCTGGAGCTCATCTCGGACCCCGTCGACCTGTTGGAGGATCTCGTACGCCGTCGGGTTCAGCTGGAAGATCGCGGACTGCTGACCCGCGTAGCCGACCGGCTCGTGGCGCCGCAGCCTGAAGCCGCGCTCCAACTCGGGGACGCGGTACGCGACCTCGCCGCCGTCGGCCCACTCGACGAAGCCGGCCGTGACGCAGTCGTTCATGAACTCGAAGACCGTCTGGGCGTCGCCGTCTTCGATCGCCGCCGCGATGGCCGCGCAGTCGCGCTCGCCGTCCGCGAGGCGGAGCATCGCCGCCGCCACGTCGTTGAGCTCGTAGATGGTTCGCTTCCGCGCGTCGTACGCGACCGGCTCACGCTTGCGCAGCCGGACGTGGCGCACGAGGCGGGGGATTCGTCCGTGGTTCATCTCGTCCTCCCTGCCGTGGCCCCGCGGGCGGTGTCGCCGCCCGCGGAGTCACCAACCAACGCTCAACCCGTGTACTTGCTGTAGTCCGGGCGCGCCGAAGCGGTCGTGAACGAGTCCATGTGGCCGGGCGCCGACATCGACGAAGCGCACTTGTCGATCGCCTGCCGCTGGAACGTCGGCTCGGCCTTGGCGACGGCCTCGCTCGCGTTCATCGAAGACGCGCACGTGTCGATCGCCTGGGCGTCGAACTCGGGCCGCGCCGAAGCCGCGTTCATGGACGACGCGCACTGATCGATCTGGCGCGCATTGACGGCGGGAAGTTTCATTTCGATCTCCTATCGTTGGGGAGCACCACTCCGCGGTGCTCGGTTCTCGCGCGAGTGAAGTGAGCAACGCGCGTGCCGCCGAGATCGCGTAAACGTCGTCCTCGCGCGCGATTCAGCGAGCGCGCCGACGAAGAAGACGCAACAAAACCGCGGTCGCGTTAACAACTCGGAACCGCGCGCGAAGATCGCCGCGCCCCGCGCGCGCCGCCATCTGACTACCTCGAGCTCCCGCTGTGCGCGCCTGAAGGTCGAGCGAGTTCGCGCCCCCCGTGGGCGCGGCGCCACGGTGAGGGCCGGACCGTACACCTTGACGAACTGTCAACGCGGCGCGACTCGGGCGGCCCAACTCGGGCCGATTCGTCACCGGCCCTTCTCATCCGTGAAGGATCGCGGTTGGCTAGAGCCCTGCAGTGGTCCACCGCATGAGAGTCACGATCGGCGCCACCGCTCTGCTCGTCGCGTGCGGCAGCACCCCCGAGTACGACGGGCTCCTCGAACCGCCCGCGCACGGGCTCCAGGTCACGTCGGAGCCGTTCGTCCTCGAGCCGGGGCAGGAGACGACGCGCTGTTTCCACGTCAACCTCGGCAACGCCGAGCAGCTCGACGTCGTGCGCTTCGAGACCAACCAGCGGCCGGGGCAGCACCACTTCAACATCTTCATGTCCGACCTCGAACGCGAGGACGGCTTCGGCCCGTGTCCCGACGAGTTCGAGTTGTTCGTCGGCGCGCGCCCGATCGTGGACGGATCCTCCGGCGCGGTCGACTACGCCTTCCCGGACGGCATGGCGTTCCCGCTCCCGAAGGACACGCTGATCATCATGCAGCTGCACTGGATCAACGTGACCGACCAACCGGCGGAGCAGCAGTTCGCGCTGAACCTCCACACCGCGGAGGGCCCCGTCGCGACCGAGGTCGATCTCTACGGCTTCACGACGCTCGAGATCACGCTCCCGCCCAACGAGCGCACGACGATTCAAAAGGACTGCGTCATGCGCGACAACATCGGCCTGCTGTCGATGTCCTCGCACTTCCACCAACGCGGCGTCCTCGCGACGACCGCCGTCATGCGCGACGGCGCCCCCGCCGACCAAGTCTATTCGAACGAACGCTGGGACGACCCCGACGTGGAGTTCTTCGAGCGCCCGATCGCGATCAAGAACGGCGACGTGATCCGCTTCGCCTGTACCTACGAGAACCGCGACGACTTCACGGTGGAGTACGGACCGTCTGCCAGCGACGAGATGTGCTTCGTCTTCGGGTACTACTTCCCGAAGAAGGGCCTCATCCCCTGCTTCTGAGCTCGCCGATCTTCTTCGCGCGCGCCTCGATCCCGTCGATCCACGACTGACGCGTGATCGCCCGGTTCATCTTCTCCAGCTCCGCGCGCGCCGCGGCGACCTGCTTCGCGGCGTCGTCGAGCCGGTTCGCCTTCATCAGCAGATCGATCTTCGTCGCGTGGAGCCGCAGCCGCCGCCCGCCGTACCCGATCTCGAGCGCGCGATCGATCGCCGCGAGGCCCTCCGCGATCTTGCCCTGCTCCAGATAGACCGTCGCGATCCGGTGCGGGTGATTGAAGTCGTCCGGCTGCGCCTCCTGAGAGGCCTTCAGCATCTCGAGCGCCTCCGCGTGCCGACCGAGCCGCGAGTACGCGAGGAGCCGGTGGTAGTCGTACGTCGAGCGGGACGCGATCGACGGCGCCCTCTTCGCCGCGGCCTCCAGCACCGCCGCCGCCCGCTTCGCCGCCGCGTCGCCCTTCGCCTTGTCGCCGAGCGCATCGTAGAGATCCGCGAGCCCGAGGTGGACGCCCGCGATCTCGTCGGCCTCGAGCGACTTCGGCGGTTTCGCGGCGACGCGCTCCAAGCGCTTCGCGATGCGCGCGTTCAGCGGCTTGGCCGCGGCCGGCTCGAGGCTCGTCGCGCAGTAGCTCAACAGGAGCATCGAATCGATCCCGATCGCCTTCGTGTCGTCGTACGCGTCGAGGTGGCGCGCGCCCTTGTCGGCGCAGACTTTCGGGTCGTGCTTCCAGAGCGCTTCGACGTACGGCGACAGCACCGCGTTCCTCTCCTCGCGCGTCTTCGCCTTCGGGATCTCGGCCTCCAGTAGCGCGATCGCCTTCGTGTACTCACCCTGCGAGACCAGCCGCTGCGCGCGGGCCGCCGGGCCCTTATCGCGCGGATCCGCCGAAGCGAAGAACGCCGCCATCTGCTCCGACGAACCCGAGCCCGCCCACCGCGCGACGACCGTGTTCGCGACGGGATCGATCACGAGGAACGTCGGGAAGACGTTGATCGGGAAGTCCTCGAAGAACGCAGCGTTCTTCTCGTCCTCGTACTCGAGCGACAGATACACGTGCTGGTCCGCGACCTTCGCCATCGGCCGCTCCGTCAGCACGAAGTTCTTCATCATCAGGCACGTGTGACACCACGTCGCCCAGACATCGACCGCGACGAGCTTCTTCGCCGCCTTCGCCTGCGCGAACGCGCCGGGCGCATCGTCGTGGACCCACTCGATCTTCGAGAGGTCGGCCGCGGGGGACGCGGCGAGCAGCGAACCGAGGACGACGGACAACATGCCCTTCGTCTAGCACGGCCGTATCCGACCGCGCGACAGGCCGCGGCCTCTCAGTCGCCGGCGCCGAGGGTGTCCGAGTCTTCGATCGTCCGCTCGCTCGGGTCGGGATCCGTGAGCGTGGCGGTCGAACCGAAGTCGTCCTCGAGGTCCTGATCCGCGGCGAGCTCCTCCGCGCATCGTGTGCCGATCACCTCGGCGAGCGCGTCGCTCGGGACCGGCGCGAGCTGCGCCTCGATCGCCTCCGCCAACGTGCGCGGCCGCTCGAAGCGCCGCGCCGGATCCCTCGACAGCGCGCCCTGGACGAGCGCGTCGAGCGCGGCGTTCGGGTGCGTGATCGGGTCGGGGCGGTCCTCGACGATCCGCATGAACGTCTCCATCGGCGTCGCGCCCTGGTACGGGTGCCGGCCCTCCACGAGCCAGTAGAGGATGACGCCGATCTGGAACACGAGGCTCGTCGCCGTGATCTCCACGCCGGTCACCGCCTCGGGCGATGGCTGACGGAGCGCCGCGGCCGACGGCGTGGAGTCGTTCATCGCGAGGTGCTGCGTGATCGCGACGGGGAGCGTGAGGCGCACCGCGCCGTCCCACCCGAGGCGGACGTTCTGAGCGTCCACGTCCAGCGCGTCGAAGCCGAGCAGCGCCCCCATGTCGTCGAGCGTCCGCGCCGCTTCCGCGGTGATCCGCGCCGCGACCTCGAGATCGATCCGGGCCCCGAGATCCGCCGTGCGCTCCGCGAACCGCGGCAGCGCGACTCCAGGCATGTACGGCGCCACGTTGAAGGCCGACCGCGAAGGCGCGTCTTCGACCGCGCTCGCCACCACACGCGACACGCGCGGATGCACGACCTCGCGCCGCCGCGCCAATGACGCGCGCAGCTCGTCGCGCACCGCGGCGTCCCACACCACGTTTTCGTGGTAGCGCGCGACGACGAACGGGCCGGGCACGGCGCCCTCGTCCACGTGGCTCGCGAGATCGTAGCGGCAGGTCCGCCCCTCGTGCAGCGGGCGGTGCAGGCG
>JAUHYN010000161.1 GCA_030426505.1 bacterium
AGCGAGCGCTTTCGAACTCACCCTCGCCAGCCGAGGTGGCCCTATGCGAGAGTGACCCGGCATGGCCTACGACGAGTCACTTCTCCTCGAGGCTCACCGTGCTTCCAGCCAGAACCGCGACGCCATCGAGAAGAGTTCTCTCTGCGCGTGCTTCGACTGCCTCGTCACGCTCGAACCGTGCGTCATCTCGAACTGGACCGATCCTGACTCGGCCGGTGTACCCAGGACACCTCTCTGCCCGAGTTGCGGCACCGACGCTATACTCGGCAACGCCTCGGGCTACTCGCAGCAACCGGACTTTCTCGTGGCGATGCACGAGCGCTTCTGCGCGACTCCCGACGCAGAGCCCGAGTCACATCCTGAGCACGCAGACTTCGCGTCCGTAGACGAGGCTCTGGCTTTTCTGTCCCGGTTGGGCGCTACGCCGTGGCTCCTTCGTCACGTGGAACTGGTGGGGGAGGCTGCCGAGGCCCTCCTGACCGCACTGGATCGCTACGAGCTTCCCTTCGACGGGTTGCGCGTTCGTCTCGGGGTTGTCTTCCACGATGCCGGCAAGCTCCTTCACCCCTCCGAGATGTCGCGGTCCGGCGACCTCCACGAGACGTCGGGAGAGCGCTTGCTCCTCGCGCACGGCGTCGATCCCGCCTTGGCTCGGATCTGCCTCTCACATGCTCGCTGGGATCGAATGGAGGTGTCGCTCGAAGAGCTCCTCGTCGCGCTCGCCGACAAACTCTGGAAGGGCGTGCGCGTTCCGGAGCTCGAGAAGCTCGTCATCGACGTCGCCGCGCGCCATCGAGGGGTCGACTCGTGGGACCTCTACGTTGAACTCGACTCCATCTTCGAGAGCGTGGCCGCCGACGGCGATGCACGCCTCACGCGGAGCGCCGCCTCGAAGGGACCGGCGGTATGAGGCGCCGCTGAGGCGACTCCTCGCGGCCGGCGACCGCCGAAGACTCGACAAGAGTGAAGCCAGCTCGCAGGAGAAGTGGCCCTCGCAGCTACGCCGCGCGCCTCGCCGCCCACTCGTCCGCTTCCACGAAGCACTCCCCGAGGAAGTCGACATACGCCCTCAGCGCGGCCTCTCCGCGCTCCGCCATCTCGTCGACCAGCTCCGGGCGCTGCTCGAGGAGGCGGGCGATCAGGCGGTCGTCCTGGGCGGTGTGGCCGACGTCGAGCTCGACGTGGTCGACGATGAAGGTGACGTCCGCCAGGCCCTCGTCGCCGAGGACGCGGCGGCACTGCTCGACGATGCGGGGGCCGATCGCGGTGGCGACGCCTTCGATCTCGCGCGCGATGGCGAGGTTGCGCCACGGGCCCTCGCCGGCGGCGAGGTCCTCGTGGAGCTCGACGTAGCGGCGGACGCCGGGGGTCGGGGCGCGGCCGATCAGCGCTTCCGGATCGAGGTTGTCACCGTGTCGAGCGTTCCAGCGCGCCACGAGGCGGTGCGTGTCGGCGACCATCATCTCGTCGTGGCCGCCCTCGTGCTTGCCGTGGGACTTGAAGGTCGCGCCGACCTCCTCGAAGCCCTGCGCGATCATGTGATCGCCCGCGCTGGTCATCCAGCGCTCGACCGGCCGTGTGTTCTGGACGCCGTACGAGGCGAACTCGATGAGCCAGCGAAGGAACACGTCGGGGTCGAGCTCCGGGTCGCAGAGCCGACGCGTCACTTCGCAGTTCTTCAGATATTCGCGCACCGACGCGACACGCGCCTCGTACGCTTCGATCATTTCTCTTTCCATTTCATCTTCCTCCCGACCGCGCGCGCGGCGCGACCGAATGTGTATCGAACGAAGTTTTCGTAGTGCCGCAGAGCGCGCCCGCCCATGACGAAGCGCTCGACGACGTGTGAGTACTCGAGCGCGGGGTGCGACTCAGCGCTCAGGGCTGCGACCGGCGCGAACACCAGCGCGCGCTCCACCTCTTCCGTGCGGTAGTAGCCGCGGACCGCGTCGATCAGCATCCCGATCGCCTCCGAAGGGACGAAGCGCCCGTCGCGCGCCGGCAACACGTGGACGGTGTCGAACAACCCGAAGATCGAGATCGATCGCGCGCCGCGTTCGCAGAGCGCGATGGCTTCCACGCGGTCGTCGTGGCGCAACACGAACACCCGTCGCGTGCGCGACAACGTACTCGTCGGATCGCGCGTGAGATTGAGGCTCTCCATCGAGTCCGGCGTGAGGTCGAACGCGCGCGCGACGAGCGGAGGCAGACTCCTCAGCGCGATGCGGTGCGCCTCCGGGCGATCCGACGGCGACATCGTACTCACCGACCACCGCGGCACGAGCGGCGGCGCGGCGACGTCGTTCGACGCGGCGTCGAGGTGGAACATCGCGGCCTGCCCGACGGACACGTCGGTGTCCGACTGCATCCAACTCGCGAACGCGCTCAGGTAGCGCTGATGATACGGCTGCGCCGGGTTGTAGTACGCGACGACGTGCGCGTGCTCGCCGTCCATCATCGCCGGCATGCACGCGAGGTAGCGGTGCAGCTGGTACCAGCTCCAGAAGCTCTCGTGGTGACGCGACCGCGACGCGAGCTGGTGTGCGTACCACGTGGACGAGAACGCCTTGGTGATCGAGAGGTGCGCGACCGGTGACGCGTCGTCGGCGACCGAGACGAGGTCGAACGACTCCGGGCTCCGGAAGGCGAGCCAGTCGTCGGGGAGCGCGGCGTCTTCGCAGAGATCGAGGTAGCCGCTCTCCTGGAGCAGGCGCGCCACCGCAGAGGGAGGCAGGTCGGCGCGCGACATGATCGTCGGGTATGCGTGCTCGAGGATGTTGCGGATGACGTGTCCGCGCTCGCGGTCGGGCTCGAGCTCGAAGCCGAGCATCACGTGTTCGCCGCGCGCGTACTGGCGCCTCAGTCGGGCGAAGCCCGCGACACGTGCGTGACCGATCTCGATCTGCACCCAACCGTAGGACGGGAGCCGATCCATCGCAGCGGGGTGTACCCGCGCCGAGAACCCCGCCGCGTTGAGATCTTCGACGCCGGCGACCGGCCCGTCCTCACCGAAGCGCGCGCGACCGCGCACCGCGACGCGCGGGTATCTACGTTGGTTCTTCGAGAAGACCTGCGTGAGGTCGTCGGTGCCCTCGGGCGGGCCGCGGAGCTCGAACGACGCGCCGTACATCGAGAACTGCCGCGGCTCCGTCGAGCGGAGATCGATCGTAGGTTCGGACTCCAGCGCGGCGAGCATCTGGGCCACACCCCGCGGATCGTCGACGGGCGTCAGATCGGGGGCGCGCGAGATCATCCGGTGACGTGCATCGGACGCGGCGTGGGGATCTGAAATCGAATTCGGGGAGCGTTCAGAAACGAGGCTCAGGCCTCGGCTTCAGCTGTCTCGATCGTGACCTTGCGTCGGCGCGGGATCATCGCCGCGACCAAGAACGACAGCACCAGCAGCCCCACGGTCCAGATCACGCCCTCGATCGCGAAGCGACGGGGCCGCACTGGCGCGACCTGCGCGTACCGCGGTGGCGTCTCGCGGTCCGGGTGTCCCCCGTGGCACATCTGGCAGTCGGCGGCCGCCGGGTGGTCCGGCGCGTGGCACTGGCCGCACGCGTCGCGGATACCGTCGGGCTGCGCGGCGGCTTCGTACGCGTGGCACGCGAGGCAGTCGACGGCCTGGTCCGAGTGCGTGAGGTGGAAGTCGACGTCGCCCGGGGCGTTCAAGTCGAACGCGGCGACGAGCTGCGGGCGCGTGCGGGCGAGCGCCTCGTGCGGGTTCTGGTGGCAGCCGAGGCAAGAGAACACCGCCGAGGCCGACGCTTCGAACTCAGAGCCCTGGTGCTCGAGGTGACACGCGACGCACTCGAGGTCCGCTTCCACGTGGCCCTCCGTCGGGCGGTTGTGCGGGTGACAGTCGAGGCACTTCAACGTCGACACCTGCCCCGCGCCGACGTGACACGCGGTGCAACGATCCAGCCCGCGCTCCTTCGCGGTCGACACGAACTCCGGCGCCTCGTGGTGCGTTGCGAGGCGACGGCCGGCGAGGACTTCGGAGTCGCCGTCGGCGAGCATCCACGCGGTGAGGCCGAGCCCGAAGATCAACGCGACCAACGCGGCGCGCGCGCGGAAGCCACCGCGATCGAGATCCGACGTCGCGTACCAGACCAGGTCCGACGCCTTCTTCCGCTTCTTCTTCCCGCCGTCCTTCGCGAGCGGCTGCTGCACGATGCCGATCGCCTTGCCCTGCGCGGGGAGGTCACCCGTGAGCGTCGGAGTGCGGACCGAGAGCCCGAGGCAGCCCGGGCCGAGCACCACGACGAGGCCGTGCGAACCGATCGACACGATGTCGCCGTCCATCAGCCGGTGCTCCACGACGCGCGTCCGATTCACGTAGACGCCGTTCGAGGAGCCGACATCGCGCACGAGGAAGCCGCCGTCGCGTTGGTCGATCACGGCGTGACGCAAACTCACCGCCTCGTCCTCGAGCACGACCCCGCTCGAGTGTTCGCGGCCGATCGACACCGGCGTCGACCAGAACGGGTCGAGGCGATCGTCCCACTGGACGATGACCGTCGCGCCGTTGCCGCCGGCGTCGACGCGCTGCTTGAGCGTCGCGATGTCGCTGATCGCGGCGTCGTCGAGGTGCGTTGACGCGACGCGCGCGGCCATCGTCGTGCGGTCGGCGCGGAGCCCGAGGATCTTCGGTTCGGACTTCGGCTTGGGCTTCGCGCCGAACGCCTCCGTAGCGGCGACGGGGATCATCCCTCGCATCGCGACCTCGGTCTTGCCGGCGTCGAAGGCGAGGATGCCGTCGGCGCCCTGCGCCTCGATGATCTCGAGGTCGCTCTCCACCTCGAGGTCGACGTCCTTCAGCAGGAAGACCGTGCTCCCGGTCTGGATGTGATCGCCGAGGCGCAGGGCGGTGCGGCCCGTCGTCTTCTTGCCGTTCACCAACGTGCCGTTGGCGGAGCTGAGGTCGAAGACCGAGAAGCCCTCCGAAGTCCACGAGACCTCGGCGTGCGCGGACGACATGTGTTTGTCGTCGAGGCGGATGTTGCACGAGGGCGAGCGCCCGATCGTCAGCGGGCGATCGTGTTCGAGGCGAACAGCCTGGTCCTTGTACGGACCGGCGATGATCTGCAGTACGAACACGCCGCGGTCACCAGAGGAAGACGGTCAGGATGTGGCCGAAGAGCAGCATCAACGCGAGCGCTGACGCCACGAGGTGCAGCGGCACCCACGACGTCAGCAAGATCTCGAGCCCGCGCCGCACCTGGTGCATCCGCGCGATCGCGAGATTCTGCGCGACGCGCAACGCGATCGCGTGCTCCTTCTCCGGCAACGCGCGCATGCGCTTCGCGCGCGCTTCGAGCATCGCGGTGAGATCCTTCGGCGACGTCCCGCGCATCACGTACGCGAACCCGCCCTGCGTCATCCGGTGGGCGTGTTGCTTCACCTTCCCGCGCACGCGTTCGTCGAGCGTGGCGAGGAACTCGTCCGACGCCGCCGACAGCTCGCGCACCTTCGGGCCGACGTCCTCCGGGAGGAGCGCTTCGTCCTCGGAGCGCGCGAGGATCGCGGGGATGAAGACGCTCGCGAGCTGCCCGCCAATGGCGACCACGCTCGAGATCGTGAGGAGCGTGAGCAGCGTGGCGGTGAGGACACTCGTCGCCTGGTAGCCCGCGTGGAACAACACCGTCCCGTACAAGAGGCCGCCGAGCACCGCGTGGACCTTCACCCACGCCGCGAGCGATCCGATCCCGTGCGTGCGCATCCGCTTGCGCAGGCCCATCAGCGAGAGGAGGCCCATGATGACCGCCGCCGCGACGCCCGCGTACATCCCGACGCCGCGCCACGGTGTGGGCTCGAGGATCCCGTGCATCACGTAGCCGCCCGCGATCGTCACGAGGAACGTCACGATCTCGAGAATCGCCACGCCGACGCGACTCTTGCGGCGCGAAGTGGTCGTCTTCGCCGCCGACGGCGCCTGCTCGTTCACCGCGAGCTTCGGGGCGATGCGACGCAGCTCGTGAAAGTAGTTCCGCGGATCGATCCGGAGGATCGACTCGGTCGGGCAGTTGTACACGCACGCCGCGAACTCACGCTCGAAGCACACGTCGCACTTCACGGCGATCAGATCGGACTTCGCGATCTTCGGGACGCCGGCCTTCGACGGTTGCGCGATCGTCGTGTGCGCGCGGTCGGCCGGGACGTGCTTCTTGTTGTCGACCTCTTCCGTCTTCGCCGCGCCGCCGCCGAGGAGCCCGACCAACCAGCCGTCGTCCTCTTTCACGTTGGCCATCGAGATGTTGCCGAAGTCGCAGTTGCGCGCGCAGCTGCCGCAGCCGATGCACGTGTCCTTGATGTAGACCTCGCCGCCGACGTCGCGCGCGATCGCGCCCGTGGGGCAGCCGACCATGCACTCGGGCGCGGCGCACTGGAGACAGCTCGTCGGGAAGTAGAGCGACTCGTGGCGCGTGGACGCGATGTCCGTGCGGCGCGTGAGCTTCTTGCCGCGGCGCGCGAGGCGCGAGTAGCCGTGCAGGTCGTCGCACGCCTGCACGCAGTTGCCACAGCGGATGCAGGTGTCGAGGTTGATGATCAGCGCGGAGCGCGCCTGACCGAGGCCGGCCTCGAGCATGTCGCGCACGAAGCCCATCGAGGTCTGGCTCTGCAGGATCCCGGACTGCGCCTGCGAGCGCGCGAGCGAGTAGCGCCGGAACGACGAGAACACTTCGGGGTGCTTGATGTAGATGTTCCACACCACCGAGCGGGGGACGACCATGCACTCGACCGGCTCCACCGCCATCGCGGTCGCGCCGTACGGCGCGCCGACGCTCACCTCTTCGTCGCCGAAGAAGTCTTCCGGTCCGAGGTACGCGAGGATCTCTTCGCCGCTCTCCATGTCCGCGCCGCGGCTGACGAGGCGACTGATGCGAACGAACCCGCTGCGGACGACGAACAACTTCTGCGCCGGGTCGCCCTCGCGCGCGATGACGTCGTCCTTCTTGAACTGCTCGAGCGTGGACGCGAGGACGATCTCGTCGATGCGCTCCTGCGGGAGGCCGCGGAAGTAACGGCTCTGTCGCACGAACGTCCCGAGCGCGCTCTTGACGTATGCCTCTTGGATGCGCCCCTTCACCAGCTTGTTGCGCTTGATGACTTGGTTGAACTCGCCCTTGCCGAGCTCGAGGAGCGCCGCCCGCGTGCGCGCACGCACCGACGCCTTCCGCTCGCCGCGACCGACCAACGCGAGCTCACCGAAGTATTGGCTCGGTTGCACGGAAGCGACCTCGCGACTGCGCCCGTCTTCGCCGACCACTTCGACCGTCGCGTGTCCGGCCAGCATCACGAAGAAGCTGTCGCCGAACTCGCCCTGACGGACGACGTAGTCGCCCGGCTCGACGTCGCGGAGGGTCCCGACCGAGTAGAGGCGTTCGAGGGTTTCGTCGTCGACGCCGGCGAAGAGCGCGACGCGCTTCAGTACTGAGACATCGTCTCGCAAGGGGCTGCCGCGGCGGATCGTCGGCCGATCGACGCCCGGGTTCAAGAGCGGGTCACCCGCCGCGTTGAATGTCGTGGTCGAAACAGCCGTCTCAACGGGTGGGCGCCGGTTCGACGGTCCGTTTCACTGCTCGACTCATGAGGGTCCGTCCCACGTTCGCGGGTCGGCGAATCGGTGGCCCAACCTTCGGTTTGTGATAGAGATTCGGGGCGTGATGAAGCGATGGATCGGGCTAACGGCGCTCGCCGCCGCGTGTGGCCTCACCGGGACCCTCGTCGCGCAGGCCGGTCTGCCCAAGGAGACCGCGGACCTCACGAAGCCGTTCGACCACGACACGCACCTCGCCCAGATGACGAAGAAGGGCGACCGCAAGTACACCTGCAACGACTGCCACGCGCTCGAGGACAAGGCGAAGGGCGCGGACGCGTTCCCGATCTGCAAGGACGTGCGGATGCCCTACCCGACGCACGACAAGTGCATCACGTGCCACCCGACGTCGTTCTTCCAGAAGCCGCTCGTGATCTGCACGAACTGCCACACGGAGATCACCATCACCAAGCAGTCCGCGCTGAAGGAGCAGTCGGGTGAGCGCGCGCCGCTGCGTACGGTGTTCGATCACAAGCTGCACCTGTCGCCGAAGATGCGCGTGAAGAAGCGCTTCGGTTTCGACAAGGACTGCACGTTCTGCCACGCGTTCGTACGCGGCGGCGAGAAGGTGCAGTTGCCCGCGCACCAGCAGTGCTGCGAGTGCCACACGAAGAAGGACGTCGAGCCTTCGATCAACGACTGCGCGGGCTGCCACAAGCGCCCGAAGCAGGAGAAGAACCCGCGCTCGCTGGTGCGGAAGTTCTCGCACGCGGACCACAAGACCGACCCGACGAGCGGCGCGTCGCTGCCGTGCCTGCGCTGCCACTTCGAAGTGCCGAAGGCGCGCAAGGTCGCGAAGCTGAAGCTCCCGAAGATGGCGACCTGCGTGGAGTGCCACCAGGGCGAGATCGCTTTCTCGTACGCGGACTGCCTGAAGTGTCACGAGAAGGGGATCGAGCTAAAGGCGCTCCCCGCCTCGCATCCGGGCAAATAGTCTCAGACCGCACGATCCCGCGAAGGGAGGAGATCGCGCCGTCGCCGTAGTCCGAGGCGATGAAGCGAAGCGCCCCCCTGTTCCTCCTCACGCTCTGTTCCGCCTGCGCGATGCAGGTCCGCACGCAGACGTGGAGCTCGTTCGACACGCCCTCGGAGGAAGCCCCCGCGCCCGAGGAGACGACCGCGGCGAAGCCCGAGCCGGAGATGAAGAAGTTCGAGCTGCCGCGGCCCGAGGGCGACGAGATCTTGTACGTGGATCTGGCCGGCGTCGAAGAGGACGTCACGTTCACCATCCGCCCCGCGAAGGAGGGGCGCGTGCTGAACTACACGATCTTCGGGGCGAAGACCGAGCACACGAATCACCGGAGCTTCGAGTACGCCGTCGCGAGCAGCACGAACGACTCGTACATCGACGTGAAGGCGATGTTCCAGACGCCGCGCGTCGCGGTGTACACGGCTCGGCCGACGACGCCGGTCGTCGTGACGACGCCGCCCGCCGACGCGCCGATCGAAGTGCGCGCGTTGGAAGCGCACGTCCTCGCGGAGGGCGGGCCGTTGCCGGGGACGGAGATGGAGAAGCGGCGGCTCGCGCTGAAGTGGTTCTCCACGCTGCCGGCTTCGTTCTTCGTCTACGCCGCGCGTGACTCGGAGTGCGTCGACCGCGCCGACAGCAAGTCGAAGATCACAATCGCCGCGGGCGAGCCGTTGCTGGTGCAGGCGATCGAGTACGGCGCCGTGGTCGTGCGCGCGACGGGGCAACAATGCACGCTCGCGATCGACGAGGACCGAATCGCGTTGGCGCGGCCCGCGCGGGTGGTGTTGCCCGAGCCGAGCGAACACCCCGGCTTCTCGGACTACGACTACTGGAAGAAGAAGCGCTTCCTCCCGATCGAAGACGACGATCCGCGCGTCGTCGCGATGCACGCGCACGTGGATCAGGTCCGCGCCTGCACCGACAAGCAGTGGGACAAGCTCGACCCCGACAAGACCGCGAACCGCTTGGACGTCGTCACGTACCGCGGCAACCGCGTGCAGAAGGTGGAGAACCTCGGCAGCCGGCTGTGGCGCAAGATCAAGAAGCGCTGCCGCGTGGAGCGGATGGATCGCCACCGCGCGAAGCTCCGGTACGAGGCGCGCGCGGTGTGGATCGAGCAGCAGCGGGCGCACCTCGCGGCGTTGGCGTCGAGGCCCTAATGCCAGAAGCCCAGCGAGAGGATGATGTTCGTGTAGTTGCGCGCGAGGTCGGCGGCGGCCGCGAGGCGCCAGTCCCAGATCAGCTCGAAGAGGTACAGGTCGAAGCCGGAGGTCGCGTGGATGCGGCCGACGTCGTCGAAGCGGCTCGGTTCGAAGTAGAAGCCGAGGCGCGTCTTCAACAGGTCGTCGATGACCTCGCCTTCGATGCCGACGTGGAGCCCCACGGTGACTTCGTCGCCGGCGACTTGGAGCGCGTCCTCCGCCCACGCTTGGAAGCCAGCGGCGCGCTCGAGGCGCTCGGTGATCACGACGTCCGCGGCGATGCGCATGAAGTCGCGCGCCTTCGGGAGGGCGTCCTCCGGGCGAGGGTCGCGCACGCCGAACGTGGCGGTGACGTTGTTGGCGCGACTGCCGATCGAATAGGACATCCCGACCGTGAGCTGCGCCGGGAGCACGAACGCGGCGGGCGCGAGGAGCCCGCCTACGCGCGCGCCCGGGACGGTGCCTTCTTGCGCGCTGAGCGTCGCGCGGCTGCGCAGCGTGAAGCCGAACCGGTACGGCTGCCCCTTGGGTTGCGCGACGCCGCCGCCGATCAGCCCGAGCCCGAAGTACTCGTGGAGCGCGAGCTCACCGCGCTCCGCGGAGGCCGTACCGAAGTAGACGCCGCCGCCCATGACGAGCTGACCGTCCATCAAGTTGTACGCGGCGTTCAGCGAGAGCGTCCCGCCGGAGAGCGCGATCGGGGCGGCGTCCTCCGACTCCTTCACCTCCATCGTAGACGCCGCGACCGAGACGCCGAACCCGAACTGCTCCGCGACGAAGCCGAGTGCGGCGTAGGCGACCCTGAGATCGTCGACGCGCGAGTCGGAGCGGCGGCTGTTCTCGAAGTCGGCGGAGTCGCGCGGCGAGACGATCGCCTCGAGCGCGAAGTCCCAGTCCCAGAGCTCGTCCTTGTTGTGTCGGTGACGGACGCCCGCGGCGGCGGGGTTGAGGTCGTACGCGCCGGCGCCCTCCGCGATGCTGACGAACGCGCCGCCCATCCCGACGATCCGGGTGGGCGCGACGACCGGCCCGCGCGTCAGCTCGACGGAGTAGCCAGGCTCGAAGGCCTGAGCGTAAGCGGCGGTCGGGGCGAGGAGGATCAGGGCGAGCCCGCCGAGTCGTGCGGCGGTGAAGCCCGAAATGGAGGTGACCGTTGGGCGCCACCGCGGGCCCCGATCGAGCCCTGCGTGCGCCTTGGAATCGACCAATGTACGAGCGAGCCGTGAACGGCTAGCGGGCGGCGCGGCCCTTCTTTTCGCGCTCGAGCTGCTCTTTGTAGGCCACGGAGTAGCGGGTCCACGGGCGCGCCTCGAGGCGGCGGCGCTCGATCTGCTCCTCGGTCCCCTCGCAGAGGCCGTAGGTGCCTTCTTCGAACTTG
>JAUHYN010001327.1 GCA_030426505.1 bacterium
GCCCCAGTCGATGATGCGTTATGGGTAGGAACCGTACGGCTTGCCGAACTTGTTCTTGTGCGCGGTCGAGCGCTTCTTCAACGCGAGCGCCACGCTCGCGGAGCCGCTGCCGACGTTCGTCCACTCCGCGCTGACGTCCGACCCGGGCGACCACGCGACGATCTTCCGCTTGCCGCTCGGGACCCCTTCGATCCGGAACGTGCCGTCGGGCTGCACCTTCGCGAAGTGACGGTTCGGGAGCACGAGCACCGACGCCGCCATCCGCGGGTGGATGTTGCAGTAGAGATCGACGACGCCCGCGTTCATGAAGCGGTACGACTTGGCGCCCTCCCCGGCCCGGTAGAGCCCGAGGTCGAACGTGTTGCCCGACGAGAGCGAGAAGACGTTGTGATAGATGGCGTCGAGGTTCGGGAACTCGATCGTCGTCCCGCGCTCGACCACCGCCCAGCCCGGCGCGAAGCGCTTGTTCTGCTGCTTGATCGTCACCGTGCGATCGCGGACCGCGCGACCGCGGACGTTCTCCACGAACACGTACGCGACGGGCTCGCCGCTCGGGACCTCCACGCGCCCCTCGACCACGCCGCCCCCCGAAGTGCCGCGGTCGCGCGTGCGACGCGCCGTCCGTGACGGCGGCGGAGGCGGCGGGGGCGCCTTGCGATCGTCCGACGTCGAAGAGGGCGGCGGCGGCGCGCTCGTCCCGGCCGAAGCCTCGGAGGGCGAGGTCGCCGTGCGATTGAGGAGTCGCCGCAGCACCTCGGAGCGGCGCTTGTCGAGCTCCGCGAGCTCCGACAACGCGACGCGCATCGACTCGAGATCGATCTTCAGCTGACTGACCTCTCGGCGCAGCGCCTCGACCGTCTCCTGCGAGTCCTGGGCAAACGACGCGGCGGGGAACACGACCCCCACCGCGGCGATCCACGCGGTCAGCATCGACCTCTTCATCACCACTTCCACGCGTACCACAGGAGCGCGATGCTCGCGACGCCGGTCAGACCCATCAAACCGAACAGCGCGATCGCCACGCCGAAGAAACTCGGCGCCGCGAGGTGGTGCGGCACGACCCACAACACGCGCGCCGCAGAGCCCGCCGACAGATCACGCACGACGTGGGCGTAGTCGGGATCCGCGCCCTCGCCGAGCATCGCGCGCACGCGCTCCGGCGTCGGACCGCGCTGACTCTTCACCGCGACGTCCTGCCCGATCACCAACGCGCCGTGAACGGCGAGCGCCGACTCGATGCGCGTGAACGTCTCGGCCGGGACGGGGTTGCCGATCAACAATACGCCCGCGAGCAGCGGGCCGAGGCGCACGCGCGCCGCGCCGACGTTCATCGCGCTCTTCGCGTAGGTCCACGTGCCGCCAGCGGCGTCCTCGCCCTTCAACAGGCGCGCGACGACCGAAGCCGACGACAGGTCGATCCCCTCGAGCGCTTGGTCACCGGAGGCCGCGCGGACCACGCCCTCGGGCGTGAGCAACGCGAGGAGCCCGGCGCCGCTGCTGGAGCGCACGTCGTCGAGGAGGTCGCGCAGGGTGGCGGCGTCGATGTCCGGCGTCGCGAGGGTCGCGCGGATACGCCCGTCGTTCGCGATCACGGCGGCCTGCGACTCGAGCAAGTGGTGCGCGGAGGCCTGGGCTTGCTCGAACATGTGGCCGGCCGCCGCGACGCGCTCTTCGTCGATCGCCGCGTAGCCGCCCTGGAGCCGAATCAATCCGAAGAACGCGAGGGCGCCCGCGGCGAGCGACAGCGAGACCGCCACCGCGATCCAACCCGCCATCGGCGGGCGCTCGGGCTGAGGAGGGAGGGACCGCGTGGCGTTGGCCTCGAGGACCTGCAGGTGAAGTGGCGACTGGGTCACGATCCCTCCATCACGTCGATCGTCTGCGTTCCGCTGCGGACGTCGATGTCCTTGGTCGACAGGATGTCTTCCGCGTTCTCGACGCGGATACGGTGTGTACCGATCTCGAGGCGGAGCGGTTCGCCGAGCTCGACGACCTGATCGTCGACGTGGACCGTCGCGCCCGCCGGCACGTTGGCGAACGTCACGAATCCGACCGTCGCCTCCAGGTAGAAGTCGAGGCGCTTGGCCTGCTCGCCGACGACGACCGTCTGCGCGCGCGCGAGGCGCCCCGGCTTCTCGACGCGGATCTCGACCTCGGCGCCGCGCTCGAGATCGGTGAGCACCGTCGGCGTGAACACGCCGCGCGGCTGGCCGTTCACGAAGACCATCCCGCCCGGCGGCTCCGAC
>JAUHYN010000162.1 GCA_030426505.1 bacterium
GGCGAGATCAAGAACTTCAAGGCGGAGGTGCTCGACGATCGCGGCAACCCGATCGAGGACGCGAAGATCGACTGGAACGCTTCGAGCTGGGCCGTCACGGTCACGCCGACCGGTGAGGTCGAGGCGCGCGCGATCGGGTCGGCGTCGCTGACCGCGGAAGCGAAGAACGGCGAGCGCGTCCGTCACGACATCAGCGTCGTGGACTGGGCGAAGAAGAAGCGCCGCTAGTCGGCCGCCTCGACGTGAACGCGATCGAGTCGGTCCGCGCGGCGCTCGCGCGTGTGATTCGCGGGAAGCCGGAGGCGATCGATCTCGTCCTCGTCGGGATCCTCAGCGAAGGGCACGTCCTGATCGAGGACGTGCCGGGCGTCGGCAAGACCACGCTCGCGAAGGCCCTCGCGCGGGCGCTCGCGCTCGACTTCACGCGCGTGCAGTTCACGCCGGACCTCTTGCCGACCGACATCCTCGGGACGAGCATCCTCGAGCCGGCGAAGGGGACGTTTCGCTTCGAGCCCGGACCGATCTTCACGCAGGTCCTCCTCGCGGACGAGATCAACCGCGCGTCACCGCGGACGCAGTCGGCGTTGTTGGAGGCGATGAGCGAGCGGCAGGTCACGCTCGACGGACAGACGCGCCCGTTGCCGGCGCCGTTCTTCGTGCTCGCGACGCAGAACCCCGCCGACAGCCAGGGCACGTATCCGCTGCCCGAGGCGCAGCTCGATCGGTTCCGCGTGCGCGTGACGATGGGGTACCCGACGGAGGCCGAAGAGCTCGAGGTCTTGTTCGATCGCAAGGCGACGGATCCGCTCGACGCGGTGTCGCCCGTGTTGGACGCGGAGCGGGTCGGCGCGTTGATCGAAGCGGCGCGCGCCGTGGAGGTCTCGCACGACGTCGCGCTGTACGCGCTGCGCTTGGTGCGCGCGACGCGCGATCACCTCGACCTCGAACAGGGCGTCTCTCCGCGCGGCGCGATCGCGCTGTACCGCGCAGCGCAGGCGCGCGCGTCGATCGAGGGGCGTGACTACGTGTCGCCGGAGGACGTGCAGGCGTTGGCGGAGCCGGTGTTGGCGCACCGGCTGAGGCTGGGGCAGCAGGCGAGGTATGGGGGGAAGCATTCCGCCCAGATCGTGCGAGAGATCGTGCAGAGCACGAAAGTGCCGGCCTGACGCCGTTAACGGCGATCCTGCCCTTGAACCTGCCCGAGCCCGTGCCCCCGACGCGTGGGCGAAGGGGCGAAACCGTGGCTCAGGGTCGGCGGTCGGCGGGCAAGGGCAGGGGCAGGGGCAGGTTCAGGGGCACCTAGGGCAGGGCGGACGTCCCTGCCCTAGGTGTGGCGCGCGATCGCGATCTCCGAGCTCGGGCCCTCCGACAACAGTCGCGTCAGCACGACCTCCGGCGCATACAAACCGGCGCCGATCGCGAAGCCCGCGCCGGGGACCTTCTCGCTCATCTTTCGCATCACCCACCACGCGCGCGCGTGCAGGCGTGAGTCCGAGTCGACCGGTTCGTTCATCAGCACGAACCACGGTTGGCGGCGCTCGATGAACAGGCCGGCGCTCCGCAGGTGGGTCTCGATCGCCTCCAGCGTCCGGGAGGTGTGCCACGCGTGGTTCAGCTCGGAGCGCGCGTGGAGGAAGTTCTCGGTGAAGACGAGGCGGCCGCCGCGGCGGAGGAGGCGGGCGAGGTTCGCGAAGGCGCGCGCGTACGCGGCGTCGTCGACGACGTGGTAGAGCACGTCCATCACGGAGATCAGATCGAAGGTGCCGAGCGGTTCGAGCGACGCGGGATCTTCGGTCGTGATGTCGAGCGACTCGATTCGCACGCCGGGGAAGTCGCCGCGCAGTCGCTCCACCGCCACGTCGGAGAAGTCGGAGCCGATCAGCTCGGACGTGCCCAGCTCGCGCCAGCGCTCCAGGTAGAAGCCGGTCCCCGAGCCCACGTCGAGGACGCGCGCGGGGCCGACTTCGATCCCCGTCTGCCGCACGGCGCGCGCGAAGACGCGGCGGCGCACGCGGTACATCCAATCGTTGAGCCCGCGCAGGCCGAGGAAGCCCACGCCGTCGAGCCCGCGCGTCTGCTCGTGTCGGTCGTTCCAGTAGCGGCGCGGGTCGAACTCCACGCGCGACCCGATAGCACGTAGCTCACGCATGGACGATCGCGTTAACGTCGTCGCGTGCGCATCGACTTCGCGCGCCTCAACCACATCCTGATCCCGGACACGAAGACGGGGCGGGACCGCTATCGCGTCGGGTGGCTCGGCGCGATCGGGCGCCCGCTGGGGCGTTGGTACCGCATGTCCACGCCCGTCGCGCGCGTGCTCGTCGCGCTGTGGTTCATCGTCGGCGCGTTCGGGCTCGAGGTCCGCGAGAACGCGATCCACGTCCTCTGGTGTGCGCTCACCGGGCTGTTCGTGGCGGGCGCGATCGTGCGCCGCTTCTACGCGCTCGACGGCGTCACGATCCGCGTCGAGCACGCGCCGCGCGTGCGCGTGGGCGAGCGGCTCGACGTCACCTTCTCGCTCGAGAACCGCGCCGCGCGCGATCACTTCGCGCTCGCCATCGACGGACCGCTCCTCCCGTGGGACGGCCGCTACCTCGACGGTCACTCGGGCCTCCGCCACCTCCCGGCCGGCGCGACGGAGCGGGTGATCGTCCCCCTCGAGTTCGTCGCGCGCGGGGAGCATCACCTCGACCCGTTCCACGTCGCGGCGAAGGCCGCGCTCGGGCTCACGTTCGGGCCGACCCTCGAAACATCGGGGCTGCGCTTCCTCGTCCTGCCGCGGCTCGCGAACGTCACGCGCCTCGATCTCGACGCGACCGTTCGTCACCAACCCGGAGGGATCGCGCTCGCGTCGCAGACCGGCGAAGCGCGTGAGCTGATCGGGCTACGGCCGTATCGCCCCGGCGATCCCGTGCGCGACCTCTGCCACCGCGCGTGGGCGCGCACCGGGGCGCCCGTCGTCCGCGAGTACCAACAGGAGTACTTCACGCGGCTGTCGTTGGTGCTCGACACCGACCTCGCCGCCGCCGACCGCGCCACGTTCGAATCCGCGATCCGCGTCGCCGCCGGCGTGCTCGCGCACCTCGTCCGCGGCGACGTGCTCGTCGATCTGATGATCGTCGGCGGGGAGCTGCACCGGCTGACCTTGGGCCGCAGCCTCGGTCGGTTGGAGCAAGCGCTCGATCTCCTCGCGGTGGTCGAGCCGGGCGCGCGGTTCGAAGCGGCGCGGACCATGTCGCTCCTCGCGCCGCACCTCGGGCGGCTGTCGTCGGTGGTGATCGTCGCGCTCGCCGACGACGAGCCGCGGCGCCGCGTGGAGGAAGAGATCCGTCGCCGCGGCGTGGGCTGTCGCTCGATCGTGATGGGGCGCGACGTGACCGTCGAAGCCGTGGACCGCGAGGAGGCGATCGCGTTGTGAGTCTCGCCCGTCGCCTCTTCACGCGCGCGCCGCTCGTGGTGTTCGCCGTCGCGTACGTCGCGCTCGGCGCGCACCCCGCGCTCGGCGCGGTCGCGCTCGCCTTCACGCTGCTCCCCGCGTTCGTCCGCGCGCCCGACGGCGTGGACGCGGTGCTCGCCGGTTTCGCCGCGGTCGCCGGCGCGACGATCGCCGCACTCGCGCCGTCCTCGACGAACCTCCTCGACGCCGCGGCGCCCAAGCGCTTGCACGACGCCGTCGCGCTCGCCGCCGTCTTCGCGGTCGCCGCGCGCGTCCCCTTCGCGCGATCGATCGGCGGCCCCGCGCTCACCCTCGCGTTCGCGTTGATGGGCGTGACCGGTCTCGGCGCCGCGCGCCCCGAAGCCGCCTACCTCGGCGTGGTCGTCGTGTTCATCGCGACCGCGTTGGGTGCGCTCGCCGCCGCCGATCCCCACCGCCCTTCGCCGCTCGCGACCACCGGGCGCCACCGCGGGCTCGCGCTCTTCGCCGTCCTCGCCGCGGTCGCGAGTACGGTGGCGCTCGCCGCGGTGCTCCCCGGCGCGCACGACCGCGCGCAGGCGTACGCCGTGCAGCAGTTCGGCGGCGGTGATGAGCGGCGCGCCGGGTTCGGCGACGCGATCGCGCTCGGCGAGCTCCGCGCGATCCTCGACAGCGACGCCGTCGCGCTGCGCGTATACGGCGACGCGGTCGACCACCTCCGCGGCGCGGTCTACACGCGCTACGCCGCGGGCCGGTGGTACGCGCCACTCGGCGCGCGTGGGACGACCGAAACGATTCAGAGTGCCCCCGCGGAGACGACGATCGAACACGTCGGCGCGCCCGATCGCGTGTGGTTCGTCCCGCTCGACGCCGAGATCGTCGACGTCGAGGGCGGACGCATCGAAGTGGATGCGGTCGGCGTCGTCGCGCCCCCGGAAGCGCTCCGCGCCGACCGCGTCGGCCTCCGCGCCTCAGCCCCACGGAGCCTCGCGGCCCCCGACGAAGACGACCTCGCCGTCCCCGGCGATCTCCGCGCGCCCCTCGAACGTGTCCTCGGAGCTTGGACCTCGAGCGCCGCCGCGCCCGACCAACGGCTCGCAGACCTCTCGACCCACCTCGCCGACTTCACCTACGCCCTCGAGCTCCCGGAGCGCGCGCCCGGTTTGGATCCGATCGTCGCGTTCCTCACCGATCACCGCACCGGCCACTGCGAGTACTTCGCGTCCGCCTTCGCGCTCCTCGCGCGCACCGCAAAAGTCCCGGCGCGCGTCGTCGCGGGCTACCTCGTCGTGGAGCGCAACGACCTCGCGGGCCACTGGGTCGTTCGCGACCGCAACGCGCACGCGTGGGTCGAGGCGTACGTGGACGGCGCGTGGACCACGTACGATCCCACGCCGGCCGGTGAGCTCGAACGCTTCATGCCCAAGCGCTCCGCCGGCGCCGACGCGTACGCCGAGCTCTTCGCCGCGTGGGTCGACCGCGCCGGCCGCTTCGTGCTCGCCAACCTCGCGTGGCTCGCGCCGTCGCTCGTCGTCCTCGCGATCCTCTTCCTGTTCCGCCGCGAGCTCTGGGCCCTCCGCGGCGCGAAGGCTCCAACGGCCCCCGCGCTCCGCCTCGCTTACTCACCGCCGCACGAGGCCTATGTCGCGTTCGAGGCGCGCCTGCGCGCGGCCGGCCTCGCGCGCGCCGACGACGAGACGCTCGAGCGCTTCGCGCGGCGCCTGACCGAAGAGGCCCGCGAAGGCGACGCGGCGCTCGTCCTCCGCTACGCGGCCGCGCGCTACGGCGGCCGCGACGATCCCGCGCTGGCCGCCGATCTCGGCGGCGCCTGACGAAAGAACAACCGCGCGCCAATCCATTGGCACGCGACTGGCCATCCCGCGCGCGCACGCGGAAGATCGCCGGCATGAAGTCCAAGTATCTGGAGGTCGTCCGCGTCGACGAGATCCCCGTCGGGGGCTGTCACGCGTTGAAGACCGGAAACTGCCCCATCGTCGTCTTCCGCCCGTCGGAGGACGAGCTCTACGCGGTCGAGAACCGCTGCCCCCACGAAGGCTACCCGCTCAGCACCGGTCGCATCGCCGACGGCAAGCTGACTTGCGAGTGGCACAACTGGAAGTTCAACCTCGCCGACGGCGAGTGCGTCATCGGCGGCGAAGACGTCCGCAGCTTCCCGCTCGAGGTCCGCGACGGCACCGTGTGGCTCGACGTCGCCGAGCCGGAAGCGAAGAGCGTCGTCGCCTCGGAGCAGAAGAGCCTCGTGAAGGCCTTCGACGAGGGCGACTTCTCGCACGCCGCGCGCGCGGTCGAGCGCCTCCTCGCCGCGGGCGAATCACCGTCGGACGTGCTCGCGTTCGGCGTCGAGTGGGGCGCGCGGCACTGTCGCTGGGGCTTCGATCATGGCCTCGCGACCGCCGCGGATCTCGCGACGGCGATCGAGCGCCGCCCGCAGGACGCCGACTACTTCGTGGTCGATGCGTTCGAGCTCATCGTGCAACCCAACTTGCGCCTCCCCGAGATCCCCGCACCCACCTCGGGCGAGCGCGGCGACGAAGCGGCCTTCCGCGCCGCCGTCGAGCGCGAGGACATGGAGGTCGCGCGCAGCATGATCGTGCGCGAGTGCGAAGAGGAGGGCGGCGTCGCGCGCGCCTTCCGGTGGATCCGCCACGCCGCGACCGATCACTTCTATGACTACGGCCACGGGCACATCTACGCCGTGAAGGGCGAGGAGCTCGCGGATCGGATCGGCCCGGCCCACGCGCCGGCCGTGCTCACGTCGCTCACGGAGTCTCTCGTGTACGGCACGCGCGAGGACCAACTCCCGTACATGCGCGCGTACCGAAAGCACGTCGCGAAGTACGAAGAGCGGCTCGAGGAGCTCTTCGCGTGCGCCGACGACGCGCCGTTCGACGTCTCCGCGCTCGTCGAGGACGTCACGAACGGGACCCTCGAAGCCGCGCTCGACGCCGTGGGCCGCGCGCTCGCAGCCGGCGCCGAACCGGCGAAGATCGCGTTGGCGCTCTCGCTCGCCGCGAGTCGACGCCTCCTCGCGTTCGATCTGCAGCTCGAGGCCGACCCGGAGGCGATGGAGAGCTGGCTCGACGTCACGCACGCGCTCACGCACGCCGACGCCGTCTACGCCTCGCTCCTGAAACACAAGACGCCCGAGCTCCTCCGCGGCCTCTTCCTCTCGGCGCGATTCATCCAGCACTTGCAGGTCCTCGACGCGCCGGAGCCGGACGTCGCCGAAGAGGCGCGCCCCCTCGCCGACGCGATCCTGTTGCAGGAGCCGCCGGCCGCGGTCGCCGCGGTCCACGCGGATCCGGACGGCGCCGCGGACACGATCCTCGAACTCGCGTCCGACGGCCTCGCCGTGTTGCCGATCTTCTTCGCCCACCGCGTGAAGACCGCCTTCGCCGCGAACCGCCTCACCGGAGCGCTCCGCGAAGCGTTCCCCGACCGCGACGACGCGCACCTGCCGCTCGCCGCCGCCGCGCGCTTCCTCGCGAGCCCGCTCGGCGAGCGCCGCGTCCGGCGCAGGGTCTACACCGCGCGGACGTTCGTGCGCGAGGGCAAGATGCCGCGCCGCCGCCTCGGTTACTGAGTCGGAAGATCGACGACTCACCGTCCTCGGCGATCCCGGCTAGTCTCCGCCGCGATGCGTCCTCGCCGGCTGTCGATTCACGCCCGCCCGCGCGTCGCCGGCGCGCGGCTCGCGTTCGGGCGCGGCGCCCTCCTCGCGCTCTTCCCGCTCGTCGCATGCGGCGGCGGCGACGACCTCACGGTCGAGGCCGGCCCGTACCGCGCCGAGGTGTCGGTCGAGGACAGGACGATCGTGCTCGGCAGCGAGGGTGCGCCGCGCGTCCGCCTCGAAGCCGACGCGTTCGTGCTCGGGTTCGTCGACCGCCTCGAAGAGGACCTGAGCTACGACCCGTTCTGGCTCGTCAACGACGACGCGCTGTTCGATCCCACCGAGCCGCCCGGCCTGAGGTGGCGTTCGCCGCGCGAGATGATCGAGGCGGACGACGGCACGATCGATCTCGTCTTCGAAGGTGGTCGGCAGGCGTCGCTCGCGATCACCACGGATCGCGCCGGGCAGTTCGCGTTCCACCTCGTCCCCGACGCGAGCGGCGCGCCGATCGCGTTCATGCGACTGCGCGTCCGCGGTGACTCCGAAGAGGCGTTCTACGGGTTGGGCGAGCAGCTCGACGCCGTCGACTCGCGCGGCAAGATCCGCCCGATGCAGCTCGAGGCCGACCTCTCGCTCGAGAGCGCGAGCAACGAGGCGCACGTCCCGGTGCCGCTCCTGATCGGCACCACGGGTTGGGGGCTGTTCGTCGAGAGCCGCCGCTTCGGCGTCTTCGACGTCGCGCGCGAAGCGGACGACCTCGTCGAGATCACGTACGGGACGGCCGAGGCGAGCGCCGAGGGGCTGCGCTTTCACGTCTTCCTCGCCGAGCACCCGCTCGACATCACGAAGCACTACTACGACGTCACGTCGCCGCCGCTGCTCCCCGCCGAGTGGGCGTACGGCCCGCTGATCTGGCGCGACGAGAACGACGACCAAGCCGAAGTCGAAGACGACATCCGCCTCATCCGCGAGCACGACCTCGCGACCAGCGGCATCTGGATCGATCGCCCCTACGCCACCGCCGTCGGCGTGTTCGACTTCGAGCCCACGAACTACCCGGACCCGGCCGCCATGATCCGGACCGCCCACGCCGCCGGTCTGCGCGTCGCGCTGTGGCACGTCCCCTACGTGTCGAACGACGCCACCGACAACCGCGCGAAGGTCGAAGCCGAAGGTTGGTTCCCGCCCACGGTCGGCGTCCGCCTCAACAACTGGAGCCCGCTCCTCGACCTCACCAACGCCGACGCGTACGCGTGGTGGCAGGGCAACGTCCGCACGTACACGGACCTCGGCATCGAGGGGTTCAAGCTCGACTACGCGGAAGACGTCATCCCGGGCGTCGGCGGCGCGCGCACCGCGTGGGCGTTCGCCGACGGCAGCGACGAGCGCACGATGCACGACGTCTACACGCGCCTGTACCACCGCCTCTACGCCGAGACGCTCCCCGCCGACGGCGCTTTCCTCCTCTGCCGCGCCGGACGCTGGGGCGACCAAGCGAACGTCTCCGTCATCTGGCCCGGCGACCTCGACGCCGACTTCTCGCTCCACCGCGAACGCGTCGAGCCCGAGGGCGACAGCGCGTACAACGCCGTGGGCGGGCTCCCCGCGAGCGTGATCATGGGCCTCACGCTCGGCCCGTCCGGCTTCCCGTTCTACGGCGCGGACACCGGCGGCTACCGACACAGCCCGCCCGACGAGGAGACGTACATCCGCTGGTTCCAGCAGACCGCGCTCTCCGCCGTGATGCAGGTCGGCGACTCGTCGTCGCAGCCGCCGTGGGTCTTCACGCCCGAGAACGGCCGCGACGAAGAGACCCTCGCGCTCTATCGGGACTACGCCCGGCTGCACATGCGCTTGTTCCCGTACGTCTGGTCGTACGCGCGTCGGCTCGCGGACGACGGCCGCGCGATCCTGCGACCGCTGGGCCTCGCGCACCCGGAGCTCGGCGTCCACCCGTCGGACACTTACCTGCTCGGCGATCACCTCCTCGTCGCACCGGTCGTCACGCGCGGCCAGCGCGCGCGCGAGGTCGTCTTCCCGGCGGGCCGTTGGTACGGCTGGTGGGACGCCGCGACGCACGACGGGACGGAGATGGTCGATGCCCCGCTCGAGACGCTCCCGCTCTTCATCCGCGCGGGCGGCATCGTCCCGATGCTCCGCGACGACATCGACACGCTCGCGCCGACCACGCTCCCGGACGTCGAGAGCTACGCCGACGATCCCGGCGTGCTCACCGTGGTCGTCGCGCCCAACGATTCCGAGTCCACCGAATATAAGGTATTCGATGGAACGACCATCGCGAGCCGCCTCGACCAGGGTGACCACGTCGTCGACGTGACGCCGGGCGAGCGCTTCACCGCCGGCGTGGCGTTCGAGCTGTTCGTCGAGGGCGCCCCGACCGAGGTCCTCCTCGACGGCGCCGCCACCACCGACTTCGTCTACGAGGGCGGTCGGGTGCGCGTCGCGGCCGGCCCCGGGGCACACCAGCTCCGCGTCCGCTGAGCCCGAACACACCGAGAACACGGAAGAAAGCCCGCCGCGCGTCCGGAACGTGACGAACCAACTTCGGGTGTGCTACATGTAGGTTCAAGTGTCCTCCTCGATCGGGTTCCAACCGCAGGGCTGGCCGCCGAGCCCTGAGCTGTCGCCGCCGCAGGCCTCCGAGGCCCGCGCGGAGGCGCCCCGGAACCCCCGCACGGACGCGACCCCGGTCGACGCGCCCCGCCGCGGCCGCCTCCCGCCGCTCGCCACGCGCCCCGGCTCGACGACCGCCGCGCTCCCCGCGGACTTCACGCTCGAGCAAGCCGTCGCGTGCCGTACTTATCCCGCCGTCGATCCCGCGACGCTCCAGGACGTCCCCGCCGCGCTCGTCGACGCGATCCGCGACGCCAAGACCGTCCTCCTGATCGGCCACACGCTCCCCGACGCGGACTGCGTCGGCTCTACCCTCGCGCTCTCCCGCGCGCTCCGCTCGATCGGCAAACGTGTCGACGTCTGCGTCGACGACGATCTCTCCGGCCAGCTCGTCCGCGTCGACGACCAGAAGCAGGTCCGCACCGCCGATCAACTCGAAGGCAAGCAGTGGGACCTCGCGATCGTCATGGACGTGATGCACCCCGAATTGATCGGTGGCGCCCACGGGCTCCTCGTGGACGCGAAGTCGGTCGCGGTCGTCGATCACCACCGCGGCGAGACCTCGCGCGACGCGTTCGGCCTCGCGCCCGAGCAGGACTTCATCGCCTGGACCAACCCGAAGTACCCGGCCGCCGCGATGATGGCGGGCGCGCTGATCGGTCAGTTCGATCGGCAGATCTCTTCGCGGCAGTACGCCTCGATCTACGCCCCGGCGCTCGCGGGCTTCGCGACCGACGTCGGCTTCGGCGAGTACCCCGGTATCGACCGCTCACACTTCGGCTGCTTCAAGTTCATGATGCAGCGCGCGCAGAGCTCCGTCGCGCAGCTGCGCGAGGCGATCACCGTCCCCGTCTCGCCGCGTGTCCACGCGCTCGCTCGCGGCGAGTTCGTGAAGCTCCCCGAGCCGTTCGCGACGCGCCTCGATCGCCTCCACGCGCGCGGCGACGTCGTGACCTACGAGACCTTCGAGGGCGGTGCCGCGCCGCTGTCGATCCTCCGCGTCCCCGCGCCGTACTTCGATCTGTTGCTCGACCTCGCGCGCACCGAGGATCCGACCTTCCACCGGTTCGATCTCGACATCGTGTTCAAGACGCTCCGCGACGAACACCTCGTCGAAGACGGCGGGATCGCCGCCGTCCTCTTCCAGGAAGAAGACCGCACGACGATCAGCCTCCGCAGCGACGGTGACGATCGCGCGCTGAGGCTCGCCGAGCGCTTCGGCGGCGGTGGACACGATCGCTCCGCCGCGGCGCGCGCGTGGGGCCAGCCGATCGACATGGTGGCGGCCAAGCTCGAGGCCTGGGTCGCCGAGTCGTGACGGTCGAGGCCGCGCGGCTCCTCGCGGAGGCGCTCGAGCACTGGGCCGCCGGCGATCACTACGAGGCGCACGAGCTCCTCGAGGATGTCGCGGAGTGTTTCGAGGAGGACGACCCGTCGTTCGACATCGCGATCGCGTT
>JAUHYN010000163.1 GCA_030426505.1 bacterium
GTATCTGCTCACGGAGTCGATTCGGCGCATCGCCTTCGACCCCGCGATCGTGGCCACGATTACGGCCATCTTGGGCGACGATGAGCCTTGGGTGATGTGGGGGCCGAACATCCGCGAGGACGTTCCGGACGACGGCTACGGGTTGCAGCTGGGCGCCTACCCGTCGCGCGAAGAGGCGGAGCAGTTCATCGAGGCGCACGCGGCGTCGCTCGGCGACCGGCGCGTCCACGTGATCGCCACGAAGGTGCCGGGCAAGGGCACGTGGCACCGCGTCCGCATCGGGCACTTCGACTCCAAGCGCGTCGCGAAGCGCGCGCGTCGGAACCTGACGGAGGAGCTGCGGTCCACGTCGATCGTAGTCACGTACCGTTGATCCTCGTCCTCGGGAACGCGCCGTGCGCGGCGCAACTCGCGCACCACCTCGACGGTCGCCACGACGTCGCGTTCGACGCGACCTCGATGCGCGACGTGCGGCGCGTGATCGCCGAGCATCGCCCGAGCGCGGTCGTCTGGATGCAGTTCGACGACGACATCGCCGCGGCCGAGCGCGACGAGAACCGCGCGTACCTCGCGAACTCCGAGGCGGTGATCAGCCTCGCCGCGGCGACGATGGAGTTCTCGGCGACGCCGGTGTTGATCTCGACGCCGGAGCTGTTCGGTCAGCGCGGCGGGCCGTGGGCGGAGTCGGACGAGCCGAGCCCGCGATCGGTGTGGGCCGAGAGTCGGCGGCGCGGCGAGGTGTTGTTGATGCGCGCGGCGCCGAAGTCGATCGTGCTGCGCGTCGGTCCGATCCTCTCCGACGATCTCTCCGTAGAGCGCGCCGCGCTCGAGGCGGGCGTGACCACCGGGACCTCGCGGCGCGTGAGCCCGATCGGCGTCGAAGCGTTGGCGTACGCGATTCGCCGCGTGCTCACCGCGGATGTGAAGGGCGTCGTCCACGTCGCGCCGGACGAGCCGGCCGTGCGCGAGCACGAGCTGTGGACGACCTTGGCGGAGGCGCTCGGGCTCCCGCCGACGCGCGTCACGCACACCAACGACGATCGCGTGTCGCCGAACGCGAGTATGCGCGTCGACCGGCTCGGGAAGTGGCTCGACGCGCCGCTGCCCTCGTGGCGGGCGGTGCTGGAGCGCGCGGCGAAGGCGCCGCCGCCGCCCGTGTCGACGCCCCCTGCGGTGGCGCCGGGCCCGAACGTCTGGGCGAAGAACGATCGCTTCACCGCGACGCGTGACGCGCTCGCCCAAGGCGACGCGCGCTCCGGCGCTGGCCCGGCGGCGCTGTTCGTGGAGGCCGGGAAGATCGCGGTGACGGTGGTCGCGGGCGGCGAAGAGTCCGATCGGATCGTCCGCGGTCAGGAGTCGATCGAGATCGCGGCGGGCGCGTCGTGGTCGCTGGTCGCGCTCGCGGAGTCGGTGGTGTTCTCGGTGCGCTGAGAAGACAGCGGGCAGCTTCTAGCGACCAGCGGTTCGGGGATCAGCCTTCGCACTGGAGATCTTGCTGCGAGCTGGAAGCTAGAAACTGTGGGCTCCTAAGTGATCATCAAGCAGAGCTGCGCGAGGAGGATCGCGAGGAAGTTCCCGACCGCGTAGCCGATCAGCGACATCAGGATCGACGTCGGGACCAACGCTTCGTTGTGGTGCGCCGCGACGATCGGCGCGGACGCGGCGCCGCCGATGTTCGCGGCGGAGGCGATCGCGGCGGTGGCCACGTCGACCCGGAACAGCCGCGCCGCGAACAAGCAGAACGCGCCGTGGATGAAGATCCAGAGGTACGCGCCGGCGAGGAACGCGGGGGCGTCGCCGAGGTTGTCGATCGAGGAGCGCGCGCCCATCCCCGCGACGAACACGTAGACGATCGCCATCGCGATCGCGTGGGTGCCCGGGATGCGGCGGAGCGGCGTGAACGACAGCGACACGCCGAGCACGGTCACGACCAGCACCTTCCACGTCCCCTGCGAGATGACGGGCGGCAGCGGAGGGAGGATCTCCGAGAGCGCGGTCGCGATCCACACGCACGTCGCGGCGACGAAGAGCAGCGTGAGGAGGTCGAGCATCTTCACGTCGGTCGACTTGGTCTCGATCTCTGCCGCCGCCTTCTCCATCTCGGCGACGCGGTTCGGGTCGACCTTCGTGAAGCGCGCGAACGCCTTCGCGTAGGCCTTGGAGCCGAGGAGGATCGGGAGCCAGATGACGTAGACGAGGTTGTCGGCGAGGACCGCGAGGCCGAAGCCGGCGCCCTGTTCGTCCAGCTCGTAGGCGCCCGCGACGGCGGCCATGTTCCCGGTGCCGCCGATCCAGGAGCCGGAGAGGGTCGCGAAGATCTTCCAGGCGCCGGGCTCCATGAAGCGATGCACGGCGGCGTACGCGATGACGCCCCCGACCACGACGCCGACGCTCGCGATGAGCATCACGAGGATGCCCTTGCCCATGACGCGGACGGCCGACTTCACGTCGATGTCGATGAGCATCAAGACGAGGAAGGCGGGGAGGGCGTAGAGCTTGAGGGCGTCGTACGCCGGGTTCTTCGAGGGGGTCAGGCCGAGGTTCGTGGTGACGACGGGGACCGCGTAGATGAAGAGGAGCGGCGGGAAGATCGAGAACACCTTCCAGTTCAAGCGCTTCTCGAGCGTGAAGAAGAACGTGGCGATACCGGCGAGGACCGCCACCACGCCCGCGGGATTCTCGATCATCGCGCGGGACGATAGGGGGACGCGCCTTCGAAGTCATGGAGATTCCGGGCGCAGAAGGTCGCGCGGTGGGCGCGAAGATTGGGTAGGGTGGCGACGCGTCGTGGCAGAGGCGAATGCGAGCAACTTCCGGCTGGGAGGCTTCGGATACGGCGTGCTGCTCGTGGTGGGGGGCGTCGGGCTGCTCGCGTCGATCGCGGGCGGGCTCGTGCTCGGGTCGGCGTCGATCGGCCCGAGCGATCTGTTCGACGTGTTGCTCGGGGGCAGCGACGCAGTGACGACGCAGATCGTCGTCGAGCTGAGGCTCCCTCGCGTGCTCGGAGCGGCGTTGGTCGGTGCTGCCCTGGGGATCGTGGGCGCCACGCTGCAGGCCGTGATGAAGAACCCGCTCGCGGAGCCGTACATCCTCGGGATCTCGTCCGGGGCTTCGGTGGGGGCGGCGTCGTCGGTGCTGCTCGGGTTGGCGCTCGGGGGCTACGGGACGTCGGCGCTCGCGTTCGTGGGCGCGGTGGTGAGCGTGGTCGTGGTGTACCGCGTGGCGGTCGTGGACGGGCGGGTGCCGCCGGTGCGGTTGATCCTCGCGGGCGTCGCGTTGTCGTCGTTCGCGCAGGCGGTGACGAGCTTCCTGTTGTACCTCGTGCCGGAGGCGACGGCGGTGCGCGGCGTGATCTTCTGGTTGCTCGGCGGGCTGTCGGGTTCGGATTGGCCGGGCCTCACGTTGCTGACGGTGATCGTGGTGCCGGCGTCGCTCGTGCTGATCGCGGGTGCGCGGTGGCAGACGCTGCTGCTCCTCGGCGACGACAGCGCGATGGCGCTCGGCCTGGACGCGGCGCGCGCGCGGCAGTGGTTGATCGCGTGGGCGGCGCTCGCGACGGGGGCGCTGGTCGCGTTCGCGGGCGCGATCGGGTTCGTCGGTTTGATCGTCCCGCACGCGCTTCGGCCCTTCACGGGGCCGGATCACCGGCGCTTGTTGTGGGCCGTGGCGCTCTACGGCGGCTGGTTGTTGGTGGCGATGGACGCCGTCGCGCGCAGTGTGCTCGCGCCCGAGGAGCTGCCGGTCGGGATCCTCACGGGGCTGCTCGGGGCGCCGTTCTTCCTGTTGTTGTTGCGGCGGGTGCCCGGGGACGCGCGGTGATCGAGGTCGAGGATCTCTACGTCGCGCTGGGCGGCCGCGACGTCCTGAACGGCGTGTCGTTCGACGTGCCGGCGGGGCGGTTCGTGGCCGTGGTCGGGCCGAACGGCAGCGGCAAGACGACGCTGATCCGCACGTTGTTCCGCGCGGTCGCGGCGCGCTCGGGGCGCGTACGGATCGACGGTCGGGACTTGCTGGCCTACGAGCGGCGCGCGTTGGCGCAGACGGTCGCGGTGATGCGACAGGAGACCGAGCTCGAGTTCGACTTCACGGCGCGCGAGCTCGTGATGATGGGGCGCAGCCCGTACAAGCGCCTCCTCGATTCGGACGGACCGGAAGACGTGAAGATCGCCGAGGCCGCGATGGATGAGACCGAGACGCTGGCCTTGGCCGATCGGCTCTTTCGGACGTTGTCGGGCGGGGAGAAGCAGCGGGTGCTCCTCGCGCGCGCGCTGGCCCAGCGGCCGAGGGTGTTGCTCCTCGACGAGCCGACGAACCACCTCGACGTCCGGCATCGGCTCCAGATCCTCGCGCTGGTGCGCTCGTTGGGGGTGACGGTGCTCGCCGCGTTGCACGACCTTTCCCTCGCCGACCGTTTCGCGGATGGTGTGGTGATGTTGGACCGCGGCCGCGTCCACGCGGCGGGCGCGCCCGCCGAGACGATCACGGAGGCGAACGTGCGTGCGGTGTTCGGCGTGCGTGCGCGGCGCGCCGACGGGATCCTCGCGTTCGATCTGGAGGAGACGTGATCCCCGCGGGCCTCCTCGCGCTGGCGATCGCGGCGCCCGGCGAAGTCGCGCTCGAGTGGGAGGCGCCGGCGTCGGTGTGCCCGACGCGCGCGAAGGTCGAGGCGCGCGTCGCGGAGCTGATCGGCCGCCCCCTCGGCGGCGGCCCCACGCGCCTGCACGCGTGGGTGACCGTGGCGCGCGACGGCGGGCAGTGGCGCGGCACCGCGCGGATCCGGACGGACGCGGGTGAGAGCCGGCGGGCCCTGAAGGCGGCGGGGTGTGACGCCGTGGGGGAGGCCGTCGCGGTGATCTTGGCGCTGGCGTTGGACACGGTGGGCGGATCGGAGCGCCCGCGCGCGGACGGGAAGGCGAACGGGGACGAGAAGTCGAACGGGGGTGAGCGGTCGAGCGGGGGCCGGAACTCGAGCGGACCGTCGGCCGGAGGCGCCGGGACGCGAACGGCGACGACGGCGAGCGCCCCCGACGGCGGCGGCCCCAACCGTGGTGCGAACGCCGTGAGCTCGGCCGGCCCGAGCGCGGGCCCCACCGCCGCGAACGCCGGCCGCCCGAACACGAACCGCGATGCCGCCACCCCCGCGACGCCGAACGGCCCCAACGCAAACGCCGGCCCCGCGGCCGCGAACGCCGGTGGCCCCAACGCAAACGCCGGCGCCACCCCCGCGAACCCCGGCGGCCCCAACGCAAACGCCGGCCCCACGGCTGCGAACGCCGACCCCAACGCCCCGTCCCCTCGCGATCCCCGCCGCCCGATCGTCCCCGGCGCCACCACCACCCCCGGCACGGAGTCGCTCCGGGTCGCCGGCTACCTTGGCGCGCAGTGGGCCTGGGAGACCGCCATGCTCCCGGCGGCCGGGTCGCGGCTGCAGCTCGGGTCGGGCGTGGTGCTCGGGGCGCTGACGCTCGAGCTCGGCGTGGATCTCCGCCCGCGGCAGCAGGTGCGCGGGCCCGCGGACAGCGGGGCGGACGTCGCGGCGATCGGGGTCCACGCGGCGGTCTGCTACGACGCGCCGCTCGGCGCGCTCGGGGCGCCCGACGGAGGGGCGCGCCCGGTTTCGATCGTGACGTGCGCCGGCGCCGAGGGCGCGCGGCTCTTCGTGCAGCCGTTCGGGACCACCGAGGACACGCCCTCCAGCGTCCTGTACGGGGCGGCGTTCGGGGAGGTGGGGCCTCGGCTGAAGCTCTTCGGCGACGTCTGGGGGACGGCGCGCCTCCGGATCCTCGTCACGGCGCGGCGGCCGCAGGTCACCGTCGACGGCGACAACCTCTTGTTTTCACCGGCCTCTGTCGGGGTGTCGGGATCATTCGGCGTCGAAGTGCTTTTTGGTGACGGATGAATCGGGCCTTGGTCACTCACATTCCGGGATGTCGACCACCGTGCTGGGTGCGCTCGATCCAACCTCGGCTATGCGTGCGGGCCGGGGTCAGACGAGAGCATCTTCAGTGACGGTGGCGGCCCCCAGTTCTTCTTCCGACGTGGCGACCGAGCTGACGTTCGAAGAGGTGTACGAGGAGCACTTCGAGTTCGTATGGCGCAGCATTCGCAGATTGGGCGTCGACGAGACCGCGCAGGACGACCTGGTCCAGGAGGTCTTCCTGGTGGTCTACCGGCGGCTCGCGGACTTCGAGGGGCGCTCCAGCGTGAAGACTTGGCTCTTCGGGATCGCTCTGCGGGTGGCGCGTACGCACCGTCGCGGATTGGCTCGAAAGGGCGGATTGGATCCACTCCCGCCGGAGATGGCCGATGGGAGTCAGCGAGGGCCCGAGGCGGCGGCGTCGCGCAACGAAGCGCTGCGCCTCTTGGACCGGCTCCTCGACGAGCTCGATGAGGACAAGCGCGCCGTGTTCGTCCTCGCCGAGTTGGAGCAGATGACCGCGCCCGAGATCGCAGACGCGCTCGGGGTGAAGGTCAACACCGTGTACTCGCGGCTCCGCGCCGCACGAACCGCCTTCGACGCCGCCGTGAAGCGGGAGAAGGCCAAGGAGGAGCGCCTGTCATGACCGACCTCGGCCCCGACGCCCGCGCGCTCCTCGACGTCGCGCGCGACGCGCACCAACCCAGCGCCGCCGACAAGGCGCGCGTCAAAGCGCTCCTCGCCGCCAGCATCGCGGCGCTCCCGGCGACGGCCGAAGCGGCCTCGTCCTCGGCGAGCGCGCCCGCGGCGAGCGCCGGAACATCGGCGGCGACGACCGGGTCGGCGCTGCTGAAGATCGGCGCCGCCGTCGTCGCGGCGGCCGGCCTCGCCACCGCCGTCTACGTCACCCAACTCCAGGAGCCCGAAGGGGCCCCGGTTCCCGCAGTCGAGGCGCCGGCGTCGACGGCGCCCGCGGAGGTCGAACCGGCCGCCGAAGCGACCGTCGACGTCAGCACCCTCGCGGAACAGGCGCAGCGCCTCGCCGAGGTCCGCGTCGCGCTGCGGGACGGCGCCTTCGCGGACGTCCTCGAACGCGTCGACGCCTACGAATCGAAGTTCCCCGACGGAATGCTCCGCGAGGAGGCGCTCGCCGCCCGCGCGCTCGCGCTGTGCGGCCTCGGCCGCGGCGACGAGGGCCGCGCCGCCCGCGAAGCGCTCGCCGAAGAGGCGCCGCACTCGGCGCACCTCGGCCGCATCGACGCCGCCTGCGACTGAGTCGCGACCTCGCGACCGAGCGACGCCCGGTCGGTCCCGGGATCCTCACCACCCCGCGCCGGGAACGATCTGGACTGCGCGTCGTCCGCGCGATCAGCAGCTCGTCCGGTACCGAATCGTGATCCGCGCGCCCGGCTCGGGCACCGCCGACTGATCGAACACCACCGCCGGCGGAGAAGGCTCGAAGCGCCACGCGCTCTCGGGCAGCACCGCGCCGTCGATCTCGACCTCGATCGAGCCCGCGAGCGGCTCGCGCTCCAGGCCGAAGCGCACCTCGAACCCGAATCCGGCGCCCGGGTACTGCGCGACCACCGGCGCGAAGTCGCCCGCGCAGATCGAGTCCACGCGGCCGCCCGTCGCGCGCGCGACGTCCGCGAAGCGCGCCCCGTACGTCGCCGTCGCGCACCCCGCGGCGGGACCGACCAGCGCGTGCGCGACGAAGCGCACCTCGCCGTCCGGCGCCTTCAGCGTGCGGAAGAAGTCGACGTAGCTCGCGGTGTCGCCGGACGAGGCGTCGTCGCGGTCGGACACGTAGATCACCGCGAGCGACGCCGAAGCTCTCAGGAAGCCGGCGTTCACGGTGTCGAGGTTCGCCGGGCTCAACGCCTCGCGGGACGCCTCGAGGCCGCGCGCGATCGTCGCCTTCGACGACGCCTCGGAGACGCTCGCCTCGAACACCCGCGCGCCGTCCACGGTCGAAGGCGTGATGACCTTCGGGTCGCCGACGAACGCGCCGCGCGCCCCCGCCGCCGACGTGTCGGCCGTGGTCACGGCGATGCGGTAGTCGATCCCCTCCGCCTCGAGGTGCGCGAACAACGCCGAGGCCGAGGCGGCGAGGGCGTCGCGCTCGTCGGCCATCGACACCGCGTCGTCGACGACGAACATCAGATCGACCTGCGGCGCCGCGCGCTGCTCCAACACCTCCTCGCGGAGCGGCTCGACGTCGCCGCGACCGAGGATCTCGAGTGGCGTGTCACCCGCGAGCTGCGAGTGCCGCAGCAGCAGCCGCCCCTCGTGGAAGCCGACCTCGCCCGGCGCGAACCCCAGTCGGATGTCGAAGGCGCTGCCCGCCGCGAGCGAGCGCGGGCTCGTCGGCGCGTCGAGGGTGATCGCGGGGGAAGTCGTCGGATCGAGCGCGAACGGCGCGACGATCGCGCGCGTCGCGCCGCGGTTCTCCACCCGCGCCGTCACCTCGATCGCACACCCCACGCCGACCGTGCCGAAGTCGATCTCGGTGGGGACGACGACGAGGTGGCTCACGCTGAAGAACGGCCCATCCAGCAGGTTGTTCTCCTCGTCGGACTCGTCGACGATGTCGTCGGGATCCACCTCCACCACCACGCGGTAGCGCGCCGTCACCAGCGAGTCGGGCGCGGGGAGGATGCGCGCGCGCGACACGCGATCGCCCGCCGCGAGCGCCGGCAGCGACACCAGCCCGATCTGGTAGACGTGCGGGCCGCGCGAGGGCCCGTCGACGCGTTCGAGGCGGACCTCGACCACCGTCTCGCGTGCGCTGCGCAAGCCGCGGTTCTCGACGTCGACCGTAACGGAGAGGGCCTCCCCGGGGACGTGCGTCGCGGGCGGCGCGGAGAGCGCGGCGATCGCGAGGTCGGGTCGGGGCGCGTCCGCGGGTCCGGCGTCGCGAGGGGCCACGCCGGCGTCGGAGGCGACGGAGCCGGCGTCCCGCACGCGCGCGACGCCCGCGTCGCTGCGTGATCGCCCGATGTCCACGACGGGCTCTCCGCATGCGCCCTGCGCGAGGGCGATCGCGGCGATGATCGCTCGGCCCTTCATCCGCCCCGGGGAATGCTACTCCTTTTTTTGCGGCGCGGGTCTGCCCGGTCCGCTATAGGCCAGGGCGTTGGACTACTTCTGCGTCGACGTCGAGTCGTCGGGACCGATCCCGGGGATTCACAACCTGCTGTCCGTGGGGGTCACGCACGTGCGCCGGTTCGAGGGGCGCTACCAGCGCTTCGAAGAGCTGTACGTCGAGCTGAGGCCGATTTTTCCGGGGTTCGAGGACGCCGCGATGCGCGTCAACGGCCTCGACGCGGTGCGCCTCGAGTCCGAGGGCCTCTCCCCGGAGGGCGCCATGTCCCGGATCGTCGGGTGGATCGAGAGTCAGCGGAGAGGGAAGAAGGATCGCCCGGTCTTCGTCGCGCACAACGCCCCGTTCGACTGGATGTTCTTCACCTACTACTGCGGGCACGCCGACGTGGACAACCCGTTCGGCCACTCCGCGCTCGACACGAAGGCCCTCGCGATGGGGCTGCTCGACATCCCGTGGAACGCGACGAGCCTCAAGAACGTGAAGCGTTACCTGACGGATTACGAAGAGATCGATCTCGACCGCCTGCACCACGCGGGCGCCGACGCGAGTCACCTCGCTTCCGTCTTCTGCGCGATGATGAACGGCAAGATCAAAGGGCCGGAGACCACCGATGGGTGAGCTGCTCCGCGCGATCTTCGGGCGCAAGTCGACCCAGATCGCGCTCGTGGTGATCGGCCTGATCGCGATCGGTATCTTCCTCGCCAACGGCCTCTCGCTCGGCGCGTCCGCCGACGCGTGCGCGGACCGGCTCCTCACCGCCGTCGCGAAGAAGGACGAAGCCGAGATCCGCGCGCTCGTGAAGAACCCCTCGATGCGCGATCGCCTCCTCGCGGGTGCCGAGGTCGAACTCGCGTTCGTCCGCCCCGTCGCCCCCGAGTGGTCGCGCGTGGGGTTGATGGTGAAGACGAGCACCAGCCGCGCGCTCGTCCCGTTGCAGCTCGAAGCCAAGGACGGCGGCTGCCAGTTCCTCCGCGACTACTGAGCGCCGCGCCCGCGTCGTCGTCGGCCGCGCTTCTCGGCGGGCACCGCGGGATCCGTGGGGCGCTCGCCCTGATCGAGCTCGATGCGCATCGTCGGCGCGCGGTCCGGTGGGAGCGCGCGGACGCGCCCGCTGCCCTGAGGCGAGTTACGTCGGCGCGGACGCACGACGGGGCGCGCCCAGGAGGTCCACGCGGCGTCGTGCAGCGCGGGGCGCAGGCGGCGGATCATGTTGTTCGCGCGGGTCGGGCAGACGCGGTTCGTCACCAGCACGACGATCAGCGCGCGGTCCGGCTCGATCCACACGCTCGTGCCCGTGAAGCCGAGGTGCCCCACGCTCGACTGCGGCCAGCGCCCGCCGGTCGAGCTGCCGGTCTTGGACGGTCGATCCCAGCCGAGCGTGCGCGTCGATCCCTTCACGAGGCTCGGCTGCCAGAGGCGGCGCACGGTCTCGGGCTGCAGGAGGCAGTGGCGGTCGCCGTGGTACGCGGCGACGAGCTGCTCGGCGAGCAACAGCGTGCCCTCCGCGGTGCCCCACAGGCCCGCGTGCCCGGCGGCGCCGCCCATCGCGCGGCAGTTCTCGTCGTGGACGAAGCCGATCGCGCAGTCGTCCTCGGTGGGCGCGATCGGCCACGGCGGGAGGAACGGCGGGAGCGCAGGCGCGCCGCGGCGGTCGCGGTAGAAGAGCTGCGTGCCGAGTTGCGCGTACGCGATCGAGAGCGGTCGGCAGAACATCACCTCGAGCGCGGCGCCGAGGAGGATGAAGCCGATGTCGCTGTACTCGGATCGGATGCCCGGGCGCGCGGTGCGCGGCGTGTGCGCGGCGCGGAAGACGATGTGGCGCCACGCGTCCCAGGAGCCGAGCGTCACGTTGTCGGGGAGCGTGCGATCGAAGCGTTGGTGCGCGGGGAACCCGGACGAGTGTTCGAGCACGTGCTCCAGCGTGATCTCCGGATCCACGCCGGGGACGAATTTGCTGATCGGATCCGTGAGCTGACAGAGCCCGCCCTCCATCGCCTTGCCGACGAGGATCGTGGTCGCGAGCGGCTTGGTGAGGGACGCGAGGTCGTAGTTGACCTTGTCGCTCGTCGCCTCGAGGCCGGGACCGATGCGCCCGACCGAAGCGGT
>JAUHYN010001328.1 GCA_030426505.1 bacterium
GAGGAGCATGACTACGGAACCGAGGCCGTCGGCTTCGTCTTCCTCATCGCCGGTGGTGGCTACTTCGTTGGCACGCTCATTGCCGGCGGGCGGTTCGGCGACTACAACCCGAGAGCCCAGGCGGCGCTATCGATGCTGGGGTTGGCGCTCGGCACACTGCTAGTGTTCATCACATCGTTGGGACCGCTGCTGGCGCTCGCCTGCCTCCTCGCCCCCGCCGTCGCGCGGGCCGACGTGCCGCCCGGATCTCCGCCCGAGCCCGAACCCGCTCCACCCCCGCGCCTGGTCGTGGGCCTGTCCCTCGCCTCCACCGTCCGCGGCGACGGCCCGGCGTTCGCGGTCGGCACCACCCGCCGCGGCACCACCGCGCGCGTCGCCGACGACCCCACCACGCGCCGCCCGCCCCCGGCCGCCCCGGCGCCCGACCCGACACGCGCGCGCCGGGACGCCGCCGCCACGTTCGAGAAGCCGCGCCGACTCGTCGCGCGCGAGCCCGAGTACCCGGAGGCCTACCGCCAGCGCGGGCTCGAGGCGCGCGTCACCGTCGAGATGACGGTCGGCGTCGACGGGCGCACCCGCGACATCCGGCTCGTCGCGGCATCGGAGCACGACGCGTTCAACGACGCCGCCAAACACGCGGCGGCGCGCGAGCGTTTCTCACCGGCGCGGCGCGACGGCGCGCCCGTGCCGTTCGTCCTTCGCTTCACCTACCACTTCCGACTCTCGACCTGAGGAGAACTCCATGACGTCACGACGCTTCAGAGGGGCCGCCGGCCCCTGCGTGTTGATCTTTGCCTTCGGCGTCGGCTGCGACTCCGACTTCGCGCCCTACAACGAGGTCGACGGCTTCCGTCTGCTCGCGATCGCCGCCGAGCCGCCCGAGCTCGCGCCGGGCGAAGACGTACGATTGAGCGCGCTCGTCGTCGGCGATGACGCGCCCACGTTCGCGTGGAGCTGGTGCCCCGTCACGCGCGGTGCGGCCGACGAACACCGGTGCGCGCTCGACGTCGACACGATCGACGGCCTCCCGCGCGGCCAGATCTCCACGGCAACGACGGCCACGCTCGAGTGGCCCGCCGACGTCGATGCCCTCTGCGACGCTTCCGCCCTCGCCGAGGCCCCACCCGCCGCGCCGCGCTTGGACTGCGCGTCCGAGCGCCCCACGATCCAAGTCCGCCTGGAGGTCACCGCGTCCAACGGCGAGCGCATCATCGCGCTGCGCGCGCTCCCGTTCGCGCCGCGCGACGGCGCGCGCAACGCGAACCCCCGGATCGACGCCGTCCACTTCCGCGACGACGATGCGACGCACCCGCTCGTCGACGCCGCCGCGCTCCCCAGCGCCGCGACGGTCCCGCTCGAGCTGACGATCGATCCGAGCGCCGCCGAGACCTACGCCGGGGGGACGCGCGAGATCCTCCGCGCGACCTGGTTCGTCCGCGGAGGCGAGACCGACGTCGAGCGCACCACCTTCATCCCCAACGATCCCGTCGCGACGTTCGATCGCCTCACCGCCAACGCGTGGACGCTCCCCGCGGCCGGCGAGGACGTTGCCCTCTACCTCGTGCTCCGCGACGACCGCGGTGGCGCGAGCTGGCTCGCGCGTCGCGCGCGCGTCCAAGGAGACGCCCCATGACCCCGCTCGTCCTCATCGCCGCGCTCGCCGGCGCCAACCTCTCGACCCAGGCGCCGCGCCTGATCGAGGCGTCGGAGCCCGCGTACCCCACGCAGGCCCTCGCGGACCGCGTCGCCGCGACCGTGAAGCTGCGGCTCGAAGTCGACGAGGACGGCCTCGTCGAGACCGTCACCGTGATCGCGACGACCACCGTCGCCGAGGATCCCGTTCGTGCGCGGACGTCGACCGCCGCGTACGGCTTCGAGGTCGCCGCGACGAAGGCGGCGCGCGACCTCCGCTTCACGCGCGCGTTCGTCGACGGCACGCCGGTCCCGTTCGTGCTCGAGTACACGTACCACTTCGAGCTCCCGCCGCTCCCCCCACCGGTGATCACGCGCGACACGCCCCGCGAGGTCGCGGCCGCGCCGCCGCCGAACGAACCCGAGACCTACGAGGTGCTCGTCGAGGCGGAGGGCGCACAGCGCGAGGTCACGCGGCGCGAGCTCACGACCGCGGAGATCACGCGCGTGGCGGGCACGCTCGGCGACCCGGTGCTCGTCGTCGAGAACCTCCCGGGCGTCGCGCGCACCGGGCTCGACGGCGGCATGGCCGTCCGCGGCTCCTCTC
>JAUHYN010000164.1 GCA_030426505.1 bacterium
CCGACTGCACGACGTCCGTCACGAGGACCACCGACATCGGCCGCTGCTCCGCCGACGTGATCGTCGGTGTGGCCCGCACCGTCGAAGCCCGCGGCGCCTCCTCGAGGTGATCGATCTCGGCCGCGACGGCGGCGCCGTCCTCTGGGCGGTCCGCGGGCTCCTTCGCCATGAGTCGCGCGACGAGCGCGTCGACCTCCGGCGGGATCCGAGGCACCTGCTCCGACAGGCGCGGCGTTCCCTCGAGGACCGACTTCACGAGCGCCGCCATCACGTGTTCGCTCGCGAACGGCGCGCGCCCCGCGATGGCCTCGAACAGGACGCACCCCAAGGCGTAGACGTCGGCGCGCGCGTCGATCGTAGCCTCGCCGCGCGCCTGCTCCGGCGCCATGTAGCCCGGGGTCCCGACCGCGACGCCGGTGCGCGTGAGCGCGAGCGTCCGCGCGCGCGACGAAGACGCGACGCCGAAGTCGAGGACCTTCACGCGGTCCACGCGATCTTCGACGAGGAAGAGGTTGCTCGGCTTGAGGTCGCGGTGGATGACGCCGCGGCGATGCGCGGAGCCGACGGCGTCGGCGATCTCGCGCACCATCTTCAGGGCGTCGGTGACCGAGAGCGGTCCGTCCTTCAGGCGCGCGGCGAGGTCGCGCCCCTCGAGCCACTCCATCGCGAGGTAGCGGCGGTCCAACGTGGTCTCGCCGTGTGCGACGTAGCGGACGATGCCCGGGTGGTGCAGCTCGGCGAGCACGCGCGACTCGCGGGCGAAGCGCCCGACGAGCAGCGGCGCGATCGCGTCCATCATCTTCAGCGCGACGCGCTGGCCGGTGACGCGATCGTGCGCGCGGTAGACGGCGCCCATCCCGCCCGTCCCGGCGCGGGCCTCCACGGTGAAGCGACCATGGATGAGGGTGCCGACCTCCACGGGAGACCGAAGAGTAGCCTCACCACGCGACCGGCCGGTAGTCCTTCAGGAACTGGCCCCAGACGTGTTCGCCGGTGGTGAGCCCGGAGAAGATCGGATCGCAGATGCGCGCGGCGCCGTCCACGATGTCGAGCGGCGGTGTGAAGCCCTCCTCGGCCTTCCTCGCGGCGATTGCGGCCGGGTCCTCGTCGGTGACCCAGCCGGTGTCCACGCTGTTCATGTGAATGCCGTCCTTCAGGTAGTCCGGCGCGGAGGTGCGCGTCATCATGTTGAGCGCGGCCTTCGCCATGTTCGTGTGCGGGTGTTTGTCGGTCTTGAACACCCGGTAGAACTGGCCCTCCATCGCGGAGACGTTGACGATGTGTTTGTCGCGCGACGCGACGCGTCGCATCGCCGGCTTCAGGCGAGCGTTCAACACGAACGGCGCGACGGCGTTCACGAGGAAGACCTCGAACAGCTCCACCGTCTCCACCTGGTCGAGGCGGAGGCGCCAGCTGTTGGTCTCGCGCAAGTCGACTTGCTGTTGGTCCTGATCCACCGCGCCGAGCGGGAAGGTCGCGGGCGACGTGTCGAGGTCCTCGGGGAGCAGCGGGACCTGGGTCAGCATCGCTGACGTCAACGCGTCGGCCACCGGCGTGAGCGCGCGCGATGCGACTGTGGCGGGGAGGGCCGTGCGCGACTCGCCTTCGATGAGGTGACGGTAGAAGCCCGCCGGCCGCCGCACCGTCTGGCACGCGTTGTTGAGCACGAAGTCGAGCCGCGGCTCGCGCTCGAGGAACGCTTGGGTGAAGCGCTCGACGCTCGGGGTGTGGCGAAGGTCGAGGCCGTAGATCGCGAGGCGGTCGTGCCACTCGGCGTAGTCGTCCTCGGCCGCGAAGCGCTCGGCGCCGTCGATCGGGAAGCGCGTCGTCACGATCACACGCGCGCCGGCGCGCAGGAGCTTGATCGCGGCTTGGTACCCGATCTTCACGCGCCCGCCCGTCACGAGCGCGGTGCGGCCGGAGAGGTCCGCGGTCTGCGTGCGCTTGGCCCAATTGAGCTCCGCGCACGGCGGGCACATCTGGTCGTAGAAGAAGTGGACCCGGTGGAACTCGGCCTTGCAGACGTAGCAGCTGCGCGCCGCGTGGACGTGGGGGCCGTCGCCGGTGGTCGCGGCCAACAGGTGTTCGGGCGGCGGGGTGAGGAAGATCGCGTCGCGCCGCTTCTTCCGGATCCCGGTCGCCTCGAGGGCCTTGGCGTCGGCGTCGCGCCGGGCCTCCGCGTCGCGTCGGTTGAGCGCCTGCGAGAGCTTCTTCTTCTCCCGGCGGTCCGGCGCCGACACGCGCCCGGCCGCGGTCATCAACCGGACCCGGAGGTCGCGGTCGAGGTCCGCGAGGACGCCGCGGTCCTCGGCCACGGCCTCGAGGAGGGCCGCGGCCTCTTCGGCGCGCCGTACGAGATCGTCGTCGCCGTCCGTCACGGGCGTGCTGTAGCCCTTCGGGCCGGCGGGGGCCAACCGTCGTTTTCTCGCAGATCGTTTCCGCGCCCGGCGCGTTCGAACCGCGCACACCATGAGTCTTCGACGCTACGCCTTCGCCCTCACGGCCGCCGCGGCCCTCCTCACGGTCCCCTCGGGCCAGGCCAAGGCCCGCGTCGGCGACGACGCCTCCTGCCAGCCGCTCGCCGAATCGCTCGTCCGTGAGCTCGTCGAGCAACACCTGACGAGGATCCCCCCGCAACCGATCGCGGACGAGGACGACGCCGCGGACAAGTCCTCCCTCGAAGTCGTGACGCGCGCCTCCACCGACCGCCCGTCGTCCCCGCCGCCGATGCCGGATCCGGCCCCGGAGGCCGAGCCGACCGCCGGCGGTCGGGCCGAGTCCGCGCCGCGCCGCGCGACGCGTCGCCCTCGGGCGCCGATCGCCGAGAAGGCGAAGGCCGACAGCCGCGGCCCCGCGAACTACAGCAAGACGAACACGCAGGAGGCCGAGGTCGACGAGGGCGACATCGTGAAGACCGACGGGCGCTTCGTCTATCACCTCTCCTCGAACTACCGCGGTCCGCACCCCGGGCCGCGCAACGAGCTGCGCATCTACGCGAGCTGGCCGATCCGATCCGCGCGTCTCCTCGCGCGCTACGCGTTGCCGGGCGACGTCGCGCCGCAGGGCGTCGAGCAGCTCTACCTCTTCGACGGGCACGTCGCGATCATCGGGCGCGCCACTCACGGGTACGGCGCGCGCACGATGGATGAGGTCGGCGGCGCCGCGGCCACGCGCGTCCTCCCGGCGCGGACGCAACTCACGCGCGTCGTCGTCCTCGATGTCGCGGACAAGACGCGCCCGGTCCTCGTTCGTCAGATCGACGTCGAGGGTCAGATCGTCGACACGCGGATGATCGGGCAGCGCCTCTACCTCGCGACCAGCTCGGACGGCGTCCGCCTCCCGATGGGGCTCGTACAGGACGTCGCGCTCACCACGTATCGAATCGCGCGCCACGACGTCGACGCGATCGTCGCGGACCTCGCGTCGCGCTGGGACCTGCGCACCGTCGACCTCGGCCTCCCGCGCTACCGCGAGGTCTCGCAGCAGGCGCGGTCGCGGCCGCTCTACACCTGCGAAGATCTCGTCTACGACGCGAACGAACGCGCGCCGCAACTCTTGAACCTCGCGCACATCGACCTCGCCCAGCGCGCCCCCATCGAGGGCGCGGGCATGAACGGCTACTCTGGCGCGTCGCGCGTCTACGCCTCGGAAGGCGCGTTCTACGTCGCGAACGCGCACACGCCGCGCGTCCCGAACGGACAGACCGAGTCGATCGTGAAGAAGTTCGAGTTCGGCCGCGCCGGCAAGCCGCGCTTCGTCGCGAAGGGCTACGTCCGCGGGCACCTCCTCAACCAGTTCTCGATGAGCGAGTACGGCGGCTTCCTCCGCGTCGCGACCTCCGACAACTGGCGCGAGAGCCAGGTCCACGTCCTCCAGACCGAGGGCGACAAGCTCGAGCCCGTGGGACAGATCAGCGGCATCGCGCCCGGCGAGCGTATCTACGCGGTGCGGATGATGGGTGCGAAGGGCTACGTCGTGACGTTCCGCCGCACCGACCCGCTCTACACGCTCGACCTGTCGAACCCGCGCGCCCCCCGCGTCGTCGGTGAGCTGAAGATCGAGGGCTGGTCGAGCTACCTGCACCCGCTCGACGAGGACCACCTCCTCACGGTCGGCCAGGACGCCGACGCGCGCGGTCGCTCCACCGGCTTCCACCTCCAGATCTTCGACGTCAGCGACCCGCGCAACCCGCGCCGCACGCACCACGAGAAGCTCGACGCCGGCTCGATGAGCAGCGCGCAGAGCGACCACCACGCGTTCATGTTCGAGCCGCACACCAAGACGCTCGCCATTCCGTGGAAGGGCTCGAACTACTGGGGCCTCGTCGCGTATCACGTCGACGCGAAGCGCGGCTTCACCAGCCTCGGCCGCGTGAACCACGCGCTGATGTACAAGCAGTTCTTCCGTCGCCACTGCCGCGGGAGTGAGAGCTCGGAGTGCGGCCGCCGGAATTACTGGTGGAAGTTCTTCACCGCGCAGGATCTCGACGTGGATCGCGTCGTCGCGATCGATGGTCACCTCTTCTCGTTGAGCCGCAGCGGGCTGCTCGTCCACAGCGTGGGCCGTCGCCTCCGCCAGCGCCGCGCGGTCCTCGTCAACGAGCCCGAGTGGCGCCCCGCGGAGCCGAACCTCACGCTCGGCGCGGCTTGGTAGACCGCGGCGCGACGCCCGTGGCATCGATCGGGCGATGCAGGCCATCAACCTGAAGGACAAGCTCGCGAAGTTCGACGACGTCTACGCGCCTCGGGTCGTCGCCGCGCTCAACGGACAGCTCGTCAAAGTCGTGAAGGTCGAGGGCGCGTTCCCGTGGCACGCGCACGCCGACGAAGACGAGATGTTCCTCGTCGTCGAGGGCGAGATGGATCTCGAGTTCCGCGACCGCGTCGTCCACCTCGGGCCCGGTGAGCTGTGCGTCGTCCCGCGCGGCGTCGAGCACCGGCCCAACGCGAAGACACGCGCGAGCGTGGTCCTCTTCGAGCCCGCCACCGTCCGCAGCACCGGCGACGTCGACCACGCGCACACCGTGGAAGCCGACGACTTGGAGTGGGTCTGATGAGCGACGACGTCCCCGGGTGGCTCGCCGCCGCGCGTGCGCAGTGGAAGAACCGCGGACAGGCCCGCCCGTCGTTCGCGGTCGCGCCCGGGCCCGGGCAAGAGTCGGTCTGGGACTATCCGCGGCCGCCGGCGATCGCGCCGGACACGCGACGGATCGAAGTCGCGTCGCCGCGGGGCCCCGTCGCGCGCGCGGAGCGCTCGGTGCGCGTGCTCGAGACCTCGCACCCGCCGACCTTCTACGTGCCGCCGGAGTCGCTCGTCGAAGGCGCGCTCGAGGTCGTGCCGGGTTCGAGTCACTGCGAGTGGAAGGGCCGCGCGGAGTACCTCGCGCTCGCCGGCACGTCCGAAGCGGTGGGCTGGCGCTACCCGAAGCCGTACGAAGGCTTCGCGCCCTACGCGGGGTGGGTGTGCTTCTATCCCGCGCGCGTCGAGTGCTTCGTGGCCGGGGAGCGCGTGCGTCCGCAGGCGGGCGGCTTCTACGGCGGGTGGATCACGGACGACGTGGTCGGCCCGTTCAAGGGTGAGCCGGGCACCGGCGGCTGGTGAGCGCTCAGGCCTCGGCAGGGACGGAAGCGCGGTACATCCGCGCGCTGCCCTCGACGCGGTAGCGCTCGACCGAGCCCGCGACGATCACCGCGCTCCCCTTGGACGCGCTCACCGCGGCGCCGCCCTTCGGGACGAACGTCGCGTGCCCGTCGGCGACGAGCACGATCTCCACGCCTTCGCTCGTGTCGCGCGCGTGGGGCGTGTCGGCCGACAGATCGATCACCGCGAGCTCGAAGTCCGGCGCGGGCGTGTCGAACACGCGCGTCCCCGGCGCGACACGGCGCGCGCGGAGGATCTCGGCGGGCCCGGACTTCACGTCGAGGACCTCGAGGAGCTCCGGGACGTCGATGTGTTTGGACGTGAGGCCTCCGCGGATCACGTTGTCGGAGTTCGCCATCAGCTCCACGCCCACGCCGCCGAGGTACGCGTGCAGCTCGCCTTCACCGAGGTAGATCGCCTCGTCGCGCGACAGCTCCACGAGGTTGAGGAACGCGGGCGTGAGGACGCCGACATCCCCCGGGTACTTGTCGGCGAGGCGGACGATCCACTGAAAAGACTCACCTACTAACGTGCGCGCGCGCGCCGCGGCCTCCGTCGCGAGCGACTGTTGCTCCGCCTTCGCCTGCGACATCACGTAGCGGTACAGGCGGGCGATGTCCTGGTCCTTCGCGAATCGCGCGGTGGCTTCCGTGAGGCCCGACAGCGCGAGGCGCCCGAGGTCGTCCGCGATCTGGCCCGGTCCCTTGAAGCCCTTGAGCGCCGCGAAGGTCGACAGCGCGCACATCAATTCGGGCTTGTGGTTGTCGTCGCGGTAGTTGCGCGTCCGCGCTTCGCGCGGGATGCCGGCCGCCTCTTCGCGCGCAAACCCCGCGCGCGCCTGCGCGATCGACGGGTGGCACTGGATCGACAGCGGCTCCGACGCGGCGAGGACCTTCAGTAGGAACGGGAGTCGACCGAAGCGGTCCGCGATGCGGGGCCCGAGCCAGCGGTTCGGGTCCTCGGCGATACGTCGGTTGAGCGGGGTCTTCTCGCGGCCGTCGACGACGAGGGACGGCGCGCGGTCGTGGGCGCCGATCCACAGCTCGGCGTAGGGGTCGCCGGCTGGGTTGCGCTCGCCGAGCAGCCCCGGGATCGCGGTCGACGATCCCCACGGGTACTTCTGCACCGCGTTCTCGAGGAGATGGATCCCCACCGGCCCGGAACCATACCCCAATCCACGCGCATCCTGGGCGGAACTCGTCCCGCGGGCTCGCGTTGGATCAGCGCGGGGGCGGCGTGACGTCGATGACGGGCCCGGAGCCGGCGCCCGGAGCCGGGCGCGCACCCGGGCTCGGATCGGGGCGCGAATACGTGTGGAGCGTCTGGACCCGACCCTCGACCACGGCGCGCTCGAAGTGGCGCCGCAGGTGCCCGCGGATCGCGCCGCGTACGGCGGGGACGAGGCACAGGAAACCCACGACGTCCGTGAGCATCCCGGGCGTCACGAGCAGCGCGCCCGCGACGACGATGATCGCGCCGTCCGCGATCGCCGTGCCGGGCCAGGCCCCGGTCTGCGCGTCCGCGCGCAGGCGGGTGAGGACCGACAAGCCCTGCTTCTTCGCGAGCGCCGCCCCCACCACGCCGGTGACGACGATGAGCGCGAACGTCGGCAGGACCCCGAGCAGCGACCCCACCTTCATGAGGAGCGCCAGCTCGACGGCCGGGACGACGATGAAGAGCAGTGCGAGCCAACCCATCGGTTCGCCATGACAACACACGAGGCCCCCCGAATCGTCCGACATCCGACGCGGGATTCGTCGAACCCGAAAAGGCGCTACCCTCCGCGGCCATGACGGCCGCCCGAGAGGTCCCCGACGGCTTCGATCGCGTCCCGCTCGCGTTGCTGGTCCTCCTGACGGTGATCTGCGTCGCGACGGTGTGGGGCCCCCCGGCGGGGCGCTTCTCCTGGTTCCTCGAGGTCGGCCCCGGGCTCGTGGGCGTCGCCGTCCTCATCGGGACGTACAAGCGCGCGAAGATGTCGCGCATCGTCTACGTCTTCGTGTTCCTTCATATGCTGATCCTGATCTACGGCGGCATCTACACCTACGCCGAGACCCCGCTCGGCAACTGGGCGCGCGACACGTTCGAGCTGTCGCGCAACCACTACGATCGCGTCGGGCACCTCGCGCTCGGCTTCTTCCCGTCGCTGATCATCCGCGAGGTTCTCCTGCGGAACACCCCGCTCGTCCGCGGCGGCTGGCTCGTGTTCCTCGTGCTGTCCGTCGTCCTCGCGATCGGCGCGTTCTGGGAGCTGCTCGAGTGGTGGACCACGCTCGTCGTCGCGTCCGACGTCGGCGACGCGTTCCTCGGCTCGCAGGGCGACGTCTGGGACGCGCAGTGGGACATGTTCCTCGCGCTCGTCGGCGCCGCGATCGCGCTGGCGCTCCTATCGAAGGTTCACGACCGATCGATGGCGGTGGTCACCGACGCTTGATCGGCAGCGTGGTTCGGTGCGATCGCATCGCCCCATGTCCGCCGCGCCGCTCCTCGCCGCCCTCGAACGCCACGCCGCCCGCGACCTCGACGCGCACGAGCGCGCGAGCCTGGATCGGATCGTCGAGTTCGTCCGCCGCGAGCCCGGCTGCTTCGAGCGCAGCACGGTCGAGGGCCACATCACCGGCTCGGCTTGGATCCTCGACCACGACCGCGCCCGGGCCTTGCTCGTCCACCACAAGAAGCTCGGCTTCTGGCTCCAGCCCGGCGGCCACGCGGACGGGGAGGCCGACGTCCTCTCCGTGGCCTGGCGCGAGGCCCGCGAGGAGTCCGGGATCGACGCGCTCGAGCCGCTCAGCCGCGAGGTCTTCGACGTCGACGTCCACGAGATCCCAGCCCACAAGGGGGAGCCGGCGCACTTCCACTTCGACGTCCGCTTCGTTTTCGTCGCGCCGCCGGGCGCCGAGCCGGTGGTCAGCGAGGAGTCCAACGACGTCCGCTGGGTGGCGCGGGACGCGATCGGGACGTACGCCACGGACGCCTCCGTCATGCGGATGGCCGCGAAGTGGGCCCCCGGCGCGTGATCGTTCGCAAAGTTGACCGCACCCGCCGGTCGCGAAGTATGTAGGGACCATGCGGCCCCGTTGGATACTCGGCCTGGGATGTTTTGCGCTCGTCGCCTGCGGCGGCGGGGACGACGACGGGGGCGGACCGCCGCGCCTGTTCCTCGATCCGGGCGAGTTCCGGTTCGGCTTGGTGGAAGTCGGCGCGAGCTCCACCGCGGTTTCCACGATCTCCAACCTCGAGGGCGGCGCGTTCGAGATCGAGAAGGTCGAGATGCGGCCGCTCGATCAACTCACCTATGAGTTCTCGTTCAGCCCGAAGTCCGTCGCCGCGGACGAGACCGCGCGCCTCGAAGTCACCTATCACCCGGTGGGGAAGGGCGACTCGGCGGTGCAGATCGTCGTCACGCCCCGGGGCGGCGACCCCGTCGTGATGGACGTGAACGGTACGGCGATCTCGCCCGCGAAGCTGAGGCTCGGTGACGCATCGATCGACTTCGGGACGGTGCCGATCGGCTCGTCGATGGAGACGGTCAGCTCGATCACCAACCGCGAGACGACCGCCGGCACGGTGACGTTCGACCCGGGCCTCAACGTCGACCTCTGCGACACCGAGGGCTCCGACCGCAACACGTTCTGCGTGAAGTTCACCGGCGTCTCCGTGGACAGCCAGGGCCGCTTCCCGATCGACGCGAGCGAGACGATCAACTACGCGGTGCGCTTCGTCCCGCAGATCGAGGACATCGTGGAGACCGCGGATTTCAAGCTGAGGACGTGCGCCCCCGAAGAAGCTGGCTGCGAGCTCACCGTGGAGTTGTCGGGCGAAGGGACGAACTAGGCCGTTATCGCTGCTCCTCCACCGCGCACACCAGCGGGCGGTGATCGAAGTAGGTGGCTTCGATGACCGCGGGGTGTCCTTCCGTGATGCCCGCGGACCAGCAGGTGCCGTCGCCGAAGTTCACCAGGACGTGGTCGATGTCGAAGAGGCCCGCGTAGGTGGGCTCGCCTTCGCCTTCGTTCGAGGCGAACTCGAGGTCCGTCGCGGCGGCGCGGCGGCGGAAGGTCGCGGCGCTCTCGTCGCCGTCGAAGAGGCGGAACGGGTCGGTGTTGAGGTCGCCGAGGACGAGCGTGGGCGCGGCGCGGTCGACGCCGTCGAAGATCTGATCGAACTGCGCGGTGCGGCAGGCGACGTCTTCGTCCGAGAAGCCCGACGTCCCGTGGACGTGCCAGACCTCGAGCGCGCGCCCCTCGCTCGTGACCAGCTCCGCGTGGCCCACGCGCGCGCCGCTCCCGCAGCCGTCGGTCGAGTCGCCGGCGAGCGCGTCGAGGCAGAGGTCTTCGTCGCAGCCTTCGATCGACGCGAAGGCCATCCTCACGGCGATGCACTTGTCGGGCTTGCCGACGTGGCAGGCGACTCGGTAGTCCGGGCCGAGGATCGTGTTCGCGACGGTCGGGTCGCCGCTCGACCAGTCGGCGCAGACGAAGCCCGCGTACTGCGCGGGCGGGATGTCGGCGCAGTCGCCCGAGAAGAAGATCTCTTGGAGCCCCACGACGTCGGGCCGCACCTCGGCGAAGAAGCGGCGCGCCGCGTCGATCGCCGGCGGCCACGCGAGGCCGTCGCCGTAGTACGTGTCGGAGCGCGCCGCGAGCTCGGAGTCGTAGCCGTCGTCGGGCGGCGCGTCGTGCGCGAGGCCCTCGGTGGTGCCGGTGTTGAACGACACGACGACGAGATCGAGCGGCGCCTCACCGCACGCGACGAGCGCGAAGAGCGCCGAAGCGAAGAGCGTGCGCGTCATGCCGACGACGCTACCACCGCCGGCGCGTATCAGCGCTTCCGCCCGTCGACCCATACTTCGGTGGGTCGCGCGAGGCGCGTGACGTCGCCCGAGGGATCCGCGTCGAACACGAGGAACGTCGCGCGCGCGCCGACCTCGATTCGGCCGAGCCCTTCGAGCGCCGCGAACCTCGCGGCGGGGGCGGCGGTGCCGGCCTCCACGATCGCCGCGAAGCCGAGGCCCGCGTCTTCGAGGAGGCTCAGCTCGCGCGCGTCGATGCCGGCCACGCGCGCGTTCCCGAAGTCGGTGCCGTACAGGACCGTGGCGCCCGCGGCGCGGAGGCGGCGGAGGTTGTCGACCGCGGAGGCGCGCCCGCCGAAAGCGCTGAGCGTGGAGACGACGGCGCGGTCCTTCCATACCTCGATCGTCGCGTCGTCGAGCGGCTCGACAGGCGTATGCGCGAGGACGTCGACCCCGAGCACGCCGGCGTAGCGCGCCTCTACGTCCGAGAGCGCGTGCGCGAAGACCAGCATGTCGCGCTCGTGGGCGCGCGTGACGATCGCCTGCAGGACGGCCTCGTCGAGGTACGGGCGGCCCTCGAACGGGAGCTTCACGACGCGCGCCCCGGCCTCGTACAGCCGGTCGACGGAGGCGGCCGCGTCCGCTTCGCGG
>JAUHYN010000165.1 GCA_030426505.1 bacterium
CGGGCGATCGCGAGGATCGTGAAACCGAGGAGCGTCGAGTAGATCCGGAACGCGACGAGGCGCGCGTCGACGGCGAGCTCTTCGTCGTATATCGAGCCCGGCCAGAAGCCGAACGGCGCGCTGTACACGAAGATCTGCGGCTCTTCGTAGAGGCGCGCGAGCGCGGCGAACAGGAAGCCGGCGAGCGCGGCTGTGATCGCGATGAACGGCACGCCGCGGCGCGAGGTGAGCGCCGCGCCGGCGATCCCGAGCGCCGTCCCGACGACCGCGTTGCCGCCCGCGACGAGCACGACGAACACGATGCCCTCCTCGGGATCGCAGGGCTGCGCGATCGCCTCGACGAGGTACCCGACGACGACGGTCGGGAGCAGCATCAGCGCGTTGACGAGGAGCGCGTGGAAGAAGACGCGCGCCGGATCGTCCCCGCCTCGTTCACGCGCCCGGCGCAGGAGCGAGGACGCGACGATCGGGCTCGTGATCGCCGACAGGAGGCCGGTGACGAAGGCGCGCTCGAAGCCGAGCGCATCGAAGAGCGGGACGAACGCGAGCACGATCGCGACCACGACGTGGGCGGCGAACGTGCCGCGGACCGCGATGCGCCGCGACGCGTCGTAGAGCTGGGCGACGGCGCTCAACCGCGGGCCTCGTCGGGATGTGAAGACAGACCGATCCGATTCCCGTCGGGGTCCGTAACGTAGAGCGTGTAGCGACTCGAATGGACGATCGGCACGTCGTGCGCGGCCAGGTGGTCGCGCCAGGCGCCGTGGGTTTCGGCGCCGATCGTGAATGCGAGCAGATGGAGGCCGGGCGGGTCCGCGGAGAAGTCGGGGGCGTCTTCTCTCGGGCCCGCCTCGCTTCGTTCGATCATGAGGATGGTCGGTGGTGCGTCGAGCCACACGCTCCGGAGGCCGGCGTCGTCTTCATGGCGGGTGCGTTCGGTGAGGCCGAGGACGTCGCGGTAGAACGTGGCGAGCACCTCGACGCGCGTGGTCTTCACGGCGACGTGATGCAGGGGGCCCACCTGGATCGCTCGTGGCACGGCGCCGGATTGTCGGCGTCCCCTCGCTCGCGGCGCAAGCTGCGTTGGCTGGTGTTCGGATCCAATCGGAGGTAGGGACCAAAGATGGCGATGCAGAGACCCACGCGGATTCTCGCGGTCTTGTTGTTGGCCGCCGTGGGGTGTCCGGGTTTCGGGAGCCCTCTGGAAGAGATCGTGGAGGCGCCGAGCTGGGACGACGACGTCGCCGAGATCATGGCCGCCAAGTGCGCGGTCTGCCACACCGACCCGCCCGTCGGCGGGGCCCCGATGGGGTTCCGGTTCGACAAGTACACGACCGAGGACATCGACGACGGCGGCCTCCTCGGCGCCTTCGAGATGCGCGAGCGGATCGACGCGCGCGCGGTCGTGGCGGGGACGATGCCGCCCGCGGCGGTCAAGCCGCTCACCGGGGAGGAGCGCTTGATCATCGACGAGTGGATCTCGACGGGCGCCGCACGCGAGAAGGCGATGGAGGCCGCGCAATGACGCGGTGGTTCGGTACGCTCGCGTTCGCGGCCGTCGTCGCGATCGGCCTCGCGGTGCCTTCGGTGGCGTCCGCGCTCCCGCAGTTCTCGGTCCTCTCCGCGCGCCAGTGCGACAACTGCCACGTCGAGCCGTTCGACTGGAAGAACCCAGAGCTCCCGGAGCGCAAGTGCAGCCTGAGCTGCACGGCGTGCCACGTGAACCCGACGGGCGGTGGGATGCGCTCGACCGCGGGCGTCTTCTACGGGCGCGAGATCCTCGCGATGTTCGGGCCGCGCCCGACGGACGACTACGAATCGGCGGCGCCGTCGTCGCAGCCCGCGTCGATGCCGGGGGACGACGAGGACGCCGTGGCCGAGGTGCAGGCGAAGACCTCGGCGCCGCCCGGGCCGCTGAGCCCGGCGCGCTACGCGGGGATGGATCCCACGCCGTACTTCCGCGTCGGGTTCGACGTGCGCGCGATGGGTTTCTTCCCGGAGGACGGGGACAACTCGTTCTTCCCGATGCAGACGGATCTCTACCTCGCGGCGTCCCCGTACAATCCGGGTGATCCCACCGCGGGTCGGCTCACGTTCCTGGTCAACGGTGGGTTCCTCGGGAGTCGCGCGGAAGAGTTCGATGGGTTCGTGGACCGCGCGTTCATCCGTGAGTACTGGGCGCTGTTCGACAACTTACCGTATCAACTCTACGGCAAGCTCGGTCAGTTCTTACCGGCGTACGGCTGGCGGCTCGACGATCACACGCCGTTCATCCGGCAGAACCAGACGTTCGACAACGAACGGCAAGTCACGGGCTTCGAGGTGGGGCTCAACCCCAACTACCTGTACGGGCACGCTTCCGTATTCATCCCCGGACCGCCGACGACGAGATCGCGCACGGGCACGGAGCGCTTCTCCGTCCTCGACTTCGACAACGGGTTCGGCACGGCGCTCACCGCGGGCTTCCGAGATCTGTGGTGGCAGGCGGGCGGTTCGTTCATGTTCGAGTCGCGCGACGGGCGCAGTGACTTGTGGGTCGGGGCGCAGTGGGCGCTGAATCTCCACGAGGCGCGACACCCGTGGTCCCCCGTCGGGCTCGCGCCGGTGATCTATCTGGGTGAGTACGATCTGAGACACACTTCGGACGACGCCGCGGGTTCGCGGACTTCGTTGACCTCGTTCCACGAGTTCGACTTCCTCGTGGTCGAAGGGCTGTTTCTCCAGCTGCGCTACGACTGGCAGGACCCGGACGTCTCGCTCGCCGACGATCACATCCACCGCTACACCGTGGGGGTGGTCGCGCACCCGTTCACTTCGATCGAGGTCATCGCGCAGGTGCGCTTCAACGACGAGGTCGCGAAGGCGTTCAACAACGAGACCCTGATCCAGGTCCACGCCTGGTTCTGATCACGACCTCATACGTCTCCGGACGTCGGGGGCGAGTCGACGGCTCACGCGGACGATCGCTCCGTCGTCGAGCTCGAGCTCCAGGCGCCCGTCGCGGCCGTGCGTCCGGGCGACGCGCGCGAGATCGATCAGCTCGGCGCGGTGGACGCGCACGAACCCGAGCGGCTCGAGTCGCGCCTCGAGCGTGTTGAGGCTCTCGTCGAGGACGAGCTCTTCGCCGTCGAGTTCGCAGGTCGTGTACTTGTCGCGGGCCGTGTAGCGCGCGACGCGCGCGGCGTCGAAGACCCGAGTGGTGTCGCCGGCGCGGGCGGTGAGGCGGATGGTCCGTCGGTGACGGCGCGCGCGGGAGAGCGCGGCTTCGAGGCGGTCGCGCGCGATCGGTTTGAGGAGGTAGTCGATCGCTTCGACCTCGAACGCGGTGACGGCGTGTTCGGGGTGGGCAGTCGTGAAGATCACGGCGACGTCGTGGCGAGCGGCGGCGACCGCGAGGCCGTCGAGGCCGGGCATCGAGATGTCGAGGAGTACGACGTCGGGGCCGAGGCGGTCGATCGCTTCGAGCGCCGCGACGCCGTCCTCCGCTTCGCCGATGACCTCGTCCTGTCCGAGCTCTGCGACGAGGCGCGCGAGGCGGCGGCGTGCGAGGGGTTCGTCGTCGACGATCAGGATCCTCATTCGGGGGCCTCGCGCGGGACCTCGAGCGTCACCCGGAAGCCGCCGAGCGCGCCTTCGCGGTCGACGGTGAAGCGGGCGGCGTCGCCGTACAGGATGTCGAGGCGCTTCGCGAGGTCGCGGTGCGCGGTCTTCGTGCCCTCGGCGTCGGTCGTGCCGTCGCCGTCGTCTTCGATGGTGAGGGTGAGCGCGTCGCGCGCGTGTACGGTGATCGCGACGCGGCCTCCTCCCCGGCGCGCGATGCCGTGTTTGACGGCGTTCTCGGCGAGCGGTTGGAGGACGAGCGGGGGGACGCGGACGTCTTCGACGCCGTCGTCGACTTCGAACGTGACGACGAGTTTGTCGCCGAAGCGGAGGCCCTCGAAGGCGAGGTAGCTCCGCGTGGCGGCGATCTCGCGGCCGAGCGGCACGAAGCGTTGTTGAGCGCCGTCGAGGGTGTGGCGGAGGAGCGAGGAGAGCTCGAGCACGGCGTCCTCGGCGCGCGCGGCGTCTTCGGGGATGAGCGCGGCGATCGTGTTGAGGCTGTTGAAGAGGAAGTGCGGATTGATGCGGGCGTGGATCGCTGCGAGCTCGCTCTCGAGGCGGGCTTGCTCGGCGTCGGCGGTGCGCTGCCGCCAGCGATCGAGGACGGTGGTGACGAAGACGATCGTGACGGTGACGGGGAGGGCGACCTGGACGACGTCGCGGAAGGGGAACCAGGCCGCCGCGCGCGGCCACACGAAGCCCGCGACGGTGAGCGCGACGAATGCGCCGAACGCGATGCTCGCGCTGATCGCGATCGTGTGGCCGACGATCGCGAGGGGCCGGAAGTCCCGCCCCGTGGTGAGGCCGACGCGTGCGAGGGCGGCGTAGCAGACGGTGAGTCCACCCCCGATGCCGATCGAGATCAGGACGTTGACGAAGAAGACGGCGAACCAATCGATCGGTTCGCGCGCGCCGAGGAAGCCGGCGAGGAGGAGCGTGAGACCCGCGGAGAGCGCGAGGTAGAGGAGCGCTTCTCGGTAGAGGCGCGAGCGGTGCGCGGGACACTTCATGGGTGGGCAGTGGGCGGCGCGCCGGGGACCAAGGTACCATCGCGGCGATGGGATTCGAGTGGATCGAAGAGGCGTCGCCGCGCTGGGACGCCGACAAACGAGCGATGATCGGCGACGCCCCCGCGGGGGTCTTCGACGCGCGCTTTGCGCGACTCGCGGATGACGATCGAGTTCCGGGCTCGTGGTGGCGCGTCGAAGACGGCGGTCGCGTCGTGGGCTACGGCTGGCTCGACGTGGTGTGGGGCGACGCGGAGATCACGCTCGTCACGCGCGCGACCGAACGCGGTCGCGGCGTGGGAGCGTTCGTGCTCGAACACCTCGAGGACGAGGCGAAGCGGCGCGGCATCAACTACCTGTACAACACCGTTCGACCCAATCACCCCGAGCACGATCGCGTGAGCGCGTGGCTCCAAAAGCGGGGGTTCTCGGGTTCGGAGGACGGCAGCTTGTTCCGGACGCTCACGCACCGCACGCCTACGCCTCACGGAACTTGATCCGGTAGTGCCGGATCCACGTGAGGAAGATCGGCACCATCACGGCCGACGGGAGGATCCACGGCACCCACGCGACGACGTCGGGGAGGTTCGGCGCGAGCCGCGCGATGTTCACGACGAGGAACGCGGTCACCGCGGCGATGCACGCGCCCATCATGCTCGCCATGTGTTGGTACCACCAGGCCATGCGGGACGAGAGCGGGCGCGACGCGAAGCGGAGGTCGCCGGCGGCGGTGAGGAGCGCGATCGTCGAGAACACCACCATCAAGACGTGACCGCCGACGAAGCCGTAGACGATCGCGCCGAGGGCCGCGAGACCGAGAACGACCGGGAACGCGCGGTCGAGGAGGTGCGGGCTCGGGCCGGGCGCCTTCTTCCGTCGGATCGCGGCGAGCGCGGCGTAGACGCCTTCGCCGAGGAGCAGTGACAGCACGCCGAAGAAGACGCCGACGTCGGTGCGGCCGGCCGCGAGGAAGATCAGCGACAGGACGAGGCCGGACGCCGCGGACGTCGCCATGCCCGCGACGAAGCCCCAGCCGGCGCGGCGGTGCCACGGGCCGCCCTTCTTGGTGAAGAGCGGGACGAGCATGGTGCAGAGGCCGGTGAAGCCACCGGCGACGTGGATGCCGAGGACGATGTCTCTCATGCCTCCACGTTAGGGCGGCCGAGGGCGGTGACGAGGGGGTACGCGACGAGCGGTCGCGACGCTCCGACGAGCGGCGAGGCTACGTCTCTAGGCTGAGGCCGAGCACGAAGTGGTCGGCCCGAAGACTGTGCCAAGGTCTCCCGCGACGCGGGCGACCGTTATGGCCTAGGCCTCAGCGACCAGCGGGCAGCCGGCAGCTCCTCGGTGCGACGCTTCAGCGCCCGATGCGCTCGGGAGATCTTGCTGCGTACTGGGAGCTATTTGCTGCGGGCTCTCACTCGTAGCCGTAGTCGTCGTCGCTGTCGTTCGCGGTGTCGGTCGCCGAGTCGCGCCCGGTGGGTGTGTCCTCGACCGAGGTCGGCCACGCGGAAGACGCGATCGCGGCCCCGCTCGTCACGATCATCACCCCCGCGAGTCCGGCGGTGGCCTTCAGTCCGGCGCTCGCGAACGCGGGGACGGAGACGAAGCCGATGACGAGCGCGCCCGCGACGACGAGTGCGGCGCTCACCGCGTCGACTTCGGCGTAGTGCATCCCGGCGAGGACGAGGCCCCCGACGAGGACGACCGCGGGGCCGACGAGCGAGCGCGCGACGCTCAACGACTGGCGCCACACGCCGATCGCGGCCGCGACGCCGATCGCCGCGGTCGCGCCGCCCGCGGTCTGCGCGAGGAGCGCGCTCCCGGAGAGGCCGAGCACGGTGGCGGCGCCGGTGCCCCAGACAGTGAGGGCGACGGGGAGCGCCGAGCCGCTCAGCTTCTCGGCGCGGTGTTCGAGCGCGGTCCACACCAACGCGATCGCGACCGTGGCGCCGACGATCCACAACGCGGTAGTGCCGGCGTCCCAGGTGTGATCGATCCGAGGTTTGGACACGAGCCACACGGTCACCGCCGCGAGGACGACGCGGGCGCCGATGCGTGCGGTGAGCGGGAGCGCGGCGGCGGCGAGGGCGTAGGCGGCGGCGGCGAAGGCACACCACAGCGGCCACACGCCGGCGTCGGTCGGAGGGAACGCCGGCGCGCCGCGCACCGCGATGTACGCGGCGAGCGCGCCGAGCGGGACGACGATCGCGAGCGCCCAGCGCCCACGGCTCTGGACGTCGGCGCGCCACGGCCTCAGGCCGAGTGCGAGGAGCACGACGGCGAGCACCGTGGGCGCGGCGACGGACAGGAGGAGCGCGGACTGCACGACTACTTCTTCTTGATGCCCTCGACGGCGAGCTGGAGCGTGACTTCCTTGGAGAGGCCGTCGGGCATGTAGTCGATCCCGAAGTCCATGCGGTTGATCTTCAGGGTGCCCTCGAAGCCCGCGCGGTAGTTGCCGAAGGGATCCTTGCCTTCGCCGATCTTCATCATCTCGAGCGTGACGGACTTCGTCTTGCCCTTGATCGACAGGTCGCCGGTCACGAGGAGCTTCTTGCCCTTCTTCGTGACCTTCTTGCTCTTGAACGTGAGGGTCGGGAACTGCTTCGCGTTGAAGAAGTCGGGGCCCTTGATGTGATCGTCGCGCTTCTTGTCGGCGGTGAAGACGCTATCGGCGTCGATCGAGACCTCGACCGTGCCGGCGTCCGGATCGAACTTGCCGGTGGTCTTGCGGAACATGCCGTAGGCCTTGCCGACCCCGAAGTGGCCGACGCTGAAGACCACGAAGGTGTGGCCGGGATCGATGTCGTACTCGGCCGCGTTCGCGGCCTGCGGGGCGAGCGCCAAGGAAGCGAACGCCAGTCCGCTTGCGATCGCGATGGAGGTGAGCCTCGAGTTCTTTCGTGTGTTCATGGTCGTGATTCTCCGCGCCGCAGTCTGGTTGAGGCGGCGACCGGAGGGTGCCACCCACGTCGCGAACGCTCAAGCCTGCTGAGCGCATTCTTTCATTTTGTCGGCAAAATGAGCGGAAGTCAGCGATGCGCCGCGTCGGCGTGGCCGAAGAGCTCCGGATAGCCGTCGAGGAGCGTCTCGAGCGTCCGTTCGAGGTGGGACTCGAGGAGGCGGCACACGAGGTCGGCGTCCCGCGCGATCGCGGCCTGGGCGATGGCCTCGTGCTCGCCGGGGATGTCGCGCCGCGCCGCGTCGTCGCGGTAGCGGTCGGCCGCGAGGCAGCGGTACCGCTCGCTGTGGGCGTAGAGCGTCTCGCGGAACTGCCGCAGGTAGGCGGACGGGCACGGCGCGCAGAGCGTATCGTGGAAGGCGCGGTGTCGCTCGCGGAAGAGCGCGCGCTTGGACTCGGAGGCGTCCTGCCCGGAGACCCGCTCGAGCACGTGCAGCGCGGCGATCACGTCGCCTTCCCACACGTCGTCGCCGTGGTGGAGGGCGTCGCGCAGCGCGAGGGCTTCGATGCGTTGCCGGGTGCGCGTGACGTCGATGAGGTCGGTCCGGGAGATCGGCGCCACGCGGAAGCCGCGCTGATCCTCGATCACCACCAGCCCCTCCGCGGCGAGCCGGCACGCCGCCTCCCGGAGCGGGCCGCGCCCGACCTGGTACCGCTCGGCGAGGGGCACGAGCTTGAGCTTCGACCCCGGCGCGACGACGCCGCCCACGATGTCCTCGCGCAGGCGTCGGGTCACCGCCGTGGCGTCGGTGCGGGCGGCTTCGGTCGAGTGGGGCGGCATCGGCGGGTTGACAGCCCGACCGTACGGCTCTACCGTCCCGTCGTCAATTTAGTTTTTTGCAGACATTTTGTGGAAAAGCACAAATGTCCGCAGGATGGCGAGTCTCCCCATGCGCATCTCCTCTCTCATCGCCGCCAAGCGCCCGGTCCTCGCGGCCCGGAACGCCGAGGGGGCCTTCGTGGCGCTCTCCGCGGTGGACGCCTCGCTCGGCACCGACGTCGGGCAGTGCATCGCGAGCGGCGCCGACTGGCGCGAACGCGCCGAGCGCGCCCTCGAGGCGGCCCCGCTCGTCTCCGACGGCTTCCGGTACCGCCCCCTCGTCCCGGCGCCCCCCAAACTCCTCTGCCTCGGATTGAACGACGTCGACCACGCCGCCGAGGCCGGGCTCCCCGTCCCCGAGTACCCCGCGGTGTTCGCGCGCGTCGCGTCGTCACTGATCGGGCACGGCGAACCGATGCTCCGGCCGCCCGAGTCCGCGCAGCTCGACTTCGAGGTCGAGCTCGCGGTGGTCATCGGCACCGGCGGTCGCCGCATCCGCGAGGCGGACGCGCTCGACCACGTCGCCGGCTACACCGTCTTCAACGACGGCTCGATCCGCGACTACCAGCTGAAGACCAACCAGTGGACCATCGGCAAGAACTTCCACGGCACGGGCGCCCTCGGCCCCGAGCTCGTCACGCCGGACGAGCTGCCGCCGGGCGCCGTCGGCCTCCGCATGACCACGCACGTCGGGGACGAGCTCCTCCAAGACGGCGACACCGCGAAGATGGTCTTCGGCGTCGCCAAGACGATCGAGCTGTTGTCCGAAGTCCTCGAGCTCGAACCCGGCGACACCATCGCGATGGGTACGCCGTCCGGGATCGGTCACGCCCGCACGCCGCCTCGCTACCTCCTCCCGGGTGAGGTGTGCCGCGTCGCGATCGAACGAATCGGACAGATCTCGAGTCCCGTCGTCGACGAGGTCGTCGGCGATCGCACCCCCGTCGCCGCGCGCGCGGCGAACCAAGCCTGAACCAGGAGTCACCATGCTTTCGAAGTCCATTTCCAAGACGACCGAAGAACGCCGCATGAAGAACGTCATCCGCTGCGTTCATCACCACGCGTTTCGCACCAATGACATGGAGGCGACCCGCAAGTTCTGGGAAGACCTCCTCGGCATGCCGCTCATCGGCGTCTTCGTGGAGACGACCGACCCGGTGACCGAGAAGCCGTCCAACTACATGCACGCGTTCTTCGAGCTCGGCGACGGCAACGCCCTCGCGTTCTTCCAGTTCCAGGAGGGGCTCTACAAGGACACCGCGATCCGCGGCCCGCAGGATCCGTTCGATCACCACATCGCGCTCGAGGTCGACTCGAAGGACACCGTCCTCGCGTACAAGGACAAGGCCGAGAAGGCCGGCTACGACTGCATGCTGATCGATCACGGCTACTGCTACTCCGTGTACATGCACGACCCGAACGGGATGCAGGTCGAACTCACCACCCGCGTGAAGGAGACCGACGACATCATCGAAGAAGCCGCCAAGACGGCGCACGAAGATCTGAAGAAGTGGCTCGCCGGCGTCACCGAGGCGAATAACAAGTTCCGTCGCCTCCGCGGCGACAACGAGGCCTCCTGACGCCCTCATGGGTCGCGTCTGCCTCACCTTCGACAACGGCCCGGACCCGACGGTGACGCCGCACGTCCTCGACGTGCTCGAGCGTCACCGCGCGTCCGCGCTGTTCTTCGTACTCGGGCACAAGCTCGACGAACCGCACGGGCTCGATCTCGCGCGCCGCATCACGGACGCGGGGCACCGCCTCGGCAATCACTCGTACAGTCACGAGATCCCGCTCGGGGTGGACGAGCGACCCGACCACGTCGCGCTGGAGATCGAACGCACCGAGGAGCGCCTCGCGCGCGTCTGGGACGGACCGAAGTGGTTCCGTCCCTTCGGCGGTGGCGGGAAGCTCGGGCCGCACTTGTTGTCCGAGGCGAGCGCCGAGTACCTGAAGACCCACGGCTACACGTGCGTGCTCTGGAACTCGGTCCCGGGCGACTGGCTCGACGCCACCGGCTGGGTCGCGCGCGCGCTCGAGGACATCGAGCGTCAGGAGCACACGCTCGTCGTGTTGCACGACTACCTTCCGGAGCCGATGGAGCGCCTCGATGACTTCTTGTCCGAGGTCGTCGCCCGCGGGCACCGGTTCACCGATGCGCTTCCGCCGAGCTGCCTCCCGATCGTGGATGGGCAGCCGCAGGCGAGCTTGCGCGACTGCATCGCTGGAGACACCGAATGATCAGGAGCGAAGATCGAATCCTCACCACGCACACGGGGAGCCTCCCGCGGCCCGAAGATCTCATTCGGATGATGTTCGCGAAGGAGGAGGGCGTGCCGGTCGATCGCGGCGCGCTCGCCGACCGCATCAACGGCGCGGTGCGCGAGATCGTCGCCAAGCAGCGCGCCGCGGGGATCGACATCGTCAACGACGGCGAGATGTCCAAGCCGAGCTACGCGACGTACATCAAGGATCGCCTCAACGGCTTCGGCGGGCAGAGCGTCCCGGTCCCGTACCAAGACCTCGTCGAGTTCCCGTCGATGGCGAACCGAGTGTTCGGTGACCCCGGGCGCTCGCGCCGGAAGACGCCGGGTTGCGACGGCGAGATATCCGTCGCCGATCGCGACACGGTCTACGCGGACATCGCGAACCTCCAGGCCGCGACGGAGGGCCAGGGCGCGGCCGGCACC
>JAUHYN010000166.1 GCA_030426505.1 bacterium
TGCGTGAGCTCCACGCCCTTCGGCTTGCCGGTCGTGCCGGAGGTGTAGATGAGCGTCGCGAGATCGTCGGACTTCACGTTCTCGACGATCTTCTCGTAGGCGCCGCTGTTCTCCTTGTCCCACGCCTTGCCCTTCTCGATCAGGGCATCGAGCGTGATGACCCAGCCGTCGTCGCTCGCCTTGCCGTCGAACGTGATGACGTGCTGAACGGTCGGGATGTCGGCCTTCGCCTCGACCAGCTTCGCGACTTGGCCGTCGTCCTCGGCGAACACCATGACCGTCTTCGAGTCGCTGATGATGTACGCGCACTCGTCGGGGGTGTTGGACGGGTAGATGGTGGTCGTCGCGCCGCCCCCGCAGAGGATGCCGAAGTCGGCGAGGATCCAGTCGGCGCGGGTCGTCGACTGGACCGGGACGCGGGCCTCGTCCTCGAGCCCGAGCGCGCGCAGCCCGCACGCGATCGCGCGGACGCGCTCGCCTGCTTCGCGCCACGTGATGCCGCGCCAGCCCGACTCACCTTCCGGGAACTGATAGGCGAGGTTGTTGGGGGTGGCGGCGACACGCTTCTCGAACATGTCGGCTACGGAGCGGTAGTTCGTCATCGTCATCTTCCTAGCCCGGCTGCAACGGCAGCCGATTGAGTTGGTCCTCGCACCGCGCTCGACGTCCGCGCGCCTCAGCCCCCTGCGACCAGGACGGCGTTGACGATGGACGACACGACGAACCCCACCGCGGTGGAGAACAGCGCCGACGCCATGAAGGCCGCGATCCAGCTATCGCGCGAGGACTCGGCGTGGCGCCGGACGCCCGGGGCCATCACGATCGTGAGGACCACGCACAGGATGACTGTGAGGGCCCAGAACACGATCTGCGGCGTCGTCATGCGTGACGCGGTACATCATTTCAGCCGGCGACTTGGCAAGGCTAACCGGCGCGACGAGCCGCCGCGCGGCGGAGGCGGTCCATGATCGCCCGCCCCAATCCCACCTCCGGGACCGGCTCGGCGACGAGGACGTCGAGGTCGAGCGCGTCGAGCCGACGCATCGCGGCGAACAGCCGCTGAGCCGCCTCGGCGAGGTCTCCGGACGGGCTGAGCACCTCCACGACGTCGTAGCCGTCCGAGACTTGCTCGAACGCGAGGAGCCCGCGGCGGCCGCCTTCGGGCGCCTCCGCCGGGTCCAGGTAGAGCGGGGTCGCCGTCGCGTAGTGCTTGGAGAGGCGGCCGGGCGACGCGGTCGTGTATTCCTCCGCGCCCGGGACGGCGACGGCCCCGAGCACCCGCTCGAGCGACTCGAGCGCGATCCCGCCGGGCCGGAGCAGGGTGGGGGGATCGAGCGCGACGATGGTCGACTCTACGCCGACCTCGCAGGGGCCCCCGTCCAGCACCATCGAGACGCGGTCGCCGAGCTGCGCGACGACGTGCTCGGCGCGGGTGGGGCTGACGGCGCCGAACGGGTTGGCGCTGGGGGCGGCGACCGGGACGCCGGCGGCTTCGAGGAGCGCCTTCGCCATCGGGTGGGCCGGGACGCGGACGGCGACGGTGTCGTGGCCGGCGGTGACGCGGTCCGGGATCGCCGCGACCTTCTTGGCGACGACGGTGAGCGGCCCGGGCCAGAACTCGGCGGCGAGGCGGTCGAGCGCGGCGGGCGGCTCGGCGAAGAGGGCGCGGGCGGCGTCGAGGTTCGGGACGTGGACGATCAGCGGGTCGAAGCGCGGGCGGCCCTTGGCTTCGAAGATCTTCGTGACGGCGTCGACGTCGAGCGCGTGGGCGCCCAGCCCGTACACGGTCTCCGTGGGGAAGGCGACGAGCTCGCCGCGGCGGAGCGCGTCGGCGGCGGCGCGGATCGCGTCGGACATCGTGGGCCTCGTGTCTTCGCCGGGGCCCGGATCGTCAAGCTCGGAACTTCGCGGCGCGCACCGATGTCTGGATGGACGCGATGGATCGGGTCGGCGTACGGGTTCGAATCTACTGGCAGGGCGGGCTGATCGACAGCCGGTTCGTGACCTCCGAGCGGGTGCAGCTCGGGGCGGTCGAGGGGCCCGGCGTGGACTTCGTGGTGCCGATCGTCGAACTCGACGATCCGATCGTCGTCGCCGAGATCACCCCGGCGGGGATCACGGCGTGGATCCCGGAGCTCGGCGGCGCGCGCCGCGGCGGCCCGCGGCGGCTCGAGGTCGGGGCGCCGGTGCGGTTCGAGATCTCGAAGTTCGTCGTGGAGCTCGAAGCGGAGCCCGCGCGTCGGCTCCCGCGCTTCGACGGCGTGCGATTGAACGCGAGCGCGGCGCGGGTGCTGATGTTGTCCGTCGCGGCCCACGTGGTGTTGGCGGTCGGCGCGGCGGTGACGCCGAGACCGGAGGCGCTCGCCGTGACCCGAATGCGCGCGATCGCCGAGCCGCGGAGCGACGATGTCTTCGAGGGGCTCGTCGCGGCGTCGTTCGCGCCGCCGAACAAGGGGAGCGACGCGGCGGACGTCCCGCTCGATCGTTCGCGTGAGGCGATCCGTGCGGTGATCGTGGCCGCGCGGCCCGAGGTCAGAGCGTGCCTCGTCTCCGCGCGCGATGGTGCGCGCATCGCGCTCCGTTGGACCATCGACGAGTCGGGCTCGGTCTACGCGGCTCGCGTCCTCGCGTCCGAGCGCGCCGACCCGCACGAGATCGCGTGTTCGATCCGCGTCGTGAAGGCGATGAAGTTCGAACGCGCGCGGAAGTGGACCATCGTCACGTACCCGTGGATCGTGCGTCAGGCCCCGGACTGACGACGCGCGTCGCGTGGAGGCCTGCCCCGAGTGTGACGAATGGTCGCGCGTGACGGTGCGTCGTCCCGCGGGTGAGCGACGCGGAGCGCTTGGCATCGCCGGTGCAATCGCCCCCGGGCATGACACGTCTTCGCGTCTTCCTGCCCCAGCTCTTCCCCGCGCTCGTGATCGCGTCCGCCGCTGCGTGTGGTGGCGAAGACACCGGACGCGAAGCGCGCGAGCTCGAGCTCATGTGCCACGCGCCGTCCGATCCGATCGCCGACGCCGACTGGACGTGCGGCGAGACGCGCGTCGCGGAGTGCGGCGCGGTCACCACGCTGCACATCGAACAGCCCGAAGACACCGCGTGTGACGCGCTCGACTGGCCCTACGACGTCGAGTTCGAGCCCGGCACACACGAGATCGTCGTGCGCGAGGACGAGGTCGCGATCTGTACGGCCGAGCTCGAAGTCGTCGACACGACGCCGCCGATCGTGCGCCCGCTCGAGATGGACATGTGGCCGCCGAACCACCGGATGGTCGAAGTCACCGCGTTCGAGTGCGCGCGTCCGGAAGACACCTGCGACGACGACCTCGACGTCCGCATCACCTGGGTGACCAGCAACGAGCCGATGAACGACAGCGGCGACGGCAACACCGAGCTCGACATCGACGCGGACTGCGATCGCGTCGCGGTGCGCGCCGAGCGCGCCGGTCCGGGCGTGGGCCGGGTCTACGAGGTCGGCTTCGTCGTGACCGACGACGACGACAACGAGACCGAGGGGACGTGCATGCTCTACGTGCCGCACGACCGCGGCGCGCACACCGTTCTCCCCGGCACGGACCAGATGGCGTACCGCATCGACCTGCCCGAGACCTGCGGCGAGATCGACTGACAGCCTGCAGCACGCAGGCTCGCGAGCTATCGCTCGTCGATCGCCTCCACGATCGCGCGGCAACGGACGGTGCTGTCGAAACACTTCTGCCAGGCGCCCACCTCGATCGGGATCGGGAAGCGGCAGCGCGGGTAGCGCTCGTACGGGCCGCCCTGGATGCGCTGGCTGTCGGGGACCATCAACACGAGATCGTAGTAGCCGGCGTCCTCCGGTGGGTCGAACGCCCAGAGGTAGGCGCTGTAGAACCAATGCACGGGCTCGCGCGTGTGTCCCTCGGTGGGCACGTGGTTACAGTCGCCGAAGAAGAGTCCCTTGCCGCAGTCGGGGCCTTCGTAGACCTCGTAGTGATCGGGGAACTCGACCTCGATGGTGCCGTTCGCGGCGCCGCAGTCGACGACGACGGTGAGCGTGTGGGCGTCGACCAGCGGGCCGTCGCAGGCGACGGTCGCGAGGGCCAGGACGGGGGCGAAGCAGAGTCGGTTCATGGGTGGGCCCCTGCGCAAGCCGCGTTCCAGCGCGGAGCCCGTGGGCTCGTGCCGCCGGGCCGTGAAGCCGCCTGCACAGCGCGTAACGCAGTGCGCGACTCACGGAGGCCGGAGTGCGCCCGGCGGGGTCCTCGGTTAGGGTGCGCGCCATGTTCGGCCAGATGATGGACCTCCCCCTGTTGCTCTCGAACCAGATCGAGTTCGCCGCGAAGTTCCACCCTTCCGTCGAGGTCGTCACGCGCACGGTCGAGGGCCCGATTCATCGCTCCAACTACGAAGAGATCGCTCGGCGTTCGAAGAAGCTGGCGAACGCGCTCGCGAAGCTGGGTGTGAAGGAGGGGGATCGGGTCGCGACGATCGCCTGGAACACGCACCGACACCTCGAGCTGTACTTCGCGGTCTCCGGGATGGGGGCGGTGCTGCACACGATCAACCCGCGGCTGCCGCCGGACCAGCTGAAGTACGTCGTAAACCACGCCGAGGACCAGGTGATGTTCTTCGACACCACCTTCACGAAGCTCGCGCAGTTCTGCGCGGCGTCGGACACGCCCGTGAAGCACTACGTGGCGATGACCGACGACGACCACCGCCCCGCGGACTTCGACGCGGCGAAGACGTACGAGTCGTTGATCGCGGACGAGTCGGATGCCTTCGAGTGGCCGCAGCTCGACGAGCGCGCGGCGTCGTCGCTCTGTTACACGTCGGGGACGACGGGGGAGCCGAAGGGCGTCCTCTATTCGCACCGCTCGACGGTGCTCCACTCGTACGCCGTGACGATGGCGGACACGCTCGCGATCTCCGCGAAGGACGTGACGCTGCCGATCGTTCCGATGTTCCACGTCAACGCGTGGGGCGTTCCGTACGCGGCGGTGATGGTTGGCTCCAAGCTCGTGTTCCCGGGTCCGGGCATGGACGGCGCGAGCCTCATCGAGTTGATCGAATCGGAGGGCGTGACGAGCCTGCTCGGCGTGCCCACGGTGTGGCTCGGCCTCCTCGCGGCGGCGCGCGCGGCGAACAAGCGCTTCGACACCGTGAAGACGGTGACGATCGGCGGCTCCGCGGTGCCGCCCAGCATGATCGAGGCGTTCGAGAAGGAGCACGGCGCGCGGGTCATCCACGCGTGGGGCATGACGGAGACGTCGCCGCTCGGCACGGCGAACGTGTTGCTGCCGAAGCACGCGTCGCTGTCGGAGGCCGACCGGCGCAAGATCGAGATCAAGCAGGGCCGCCCGATCTTCGGCGTGGACCTCCGAATCGTCGACGACGACGCGAAGGTGTTGCCGCACGACGGCGAGACGTCGGGCCACCTGCAGATCCGCGGCCCGTGGGTCGCGAGCAGCTACTTCAAGCGCGAGGCCGACGCGAACCACGTCGACGGTTGGTTCTACACGGGCGACATCGCGACGATCGATCCCGACGGCTACATGCACATCACCGACCGCAGCAAGGACGTCATCAAGTCCGGCGGCGAGTGGGTGAGCAGCATCGGCGTGGAGAACGCGGCGATGCGTCACCCGAAGGTCGCGCAGGCCGCGGTGATCGGCGTGAAGCACCCGAAGTGGCAGGAGCGCCCGCTCCTGATCGTCGTGAAGGCGCCGGACCAGGAAGTCACGCAGGAGGAGCTCCTCGCGTTCCTCGGCGAGCACCTCACCAAGTGGTGGATCCCGAACGCAGTGGAGTTCGTCGACGCGTTGCCGCTGGGCGCGACGGGGAAGGTGCTGAAGCGGAAGCTGCGCGAGCAGTTCGCGGACTACGTGTTCGCGGAGTGAGTCAGCGCCCGTGAAGCCCTTCACGTTCTTCATCTCGTATCGTCGGGACGACACGGCGCCGGTCGCGCTCCTCCTCAAGGCGGAGTTGGAGCGCAGACTCCAGTTCACGCGGGTCTACGTCGATGTCATCGAGCACGAGCCGGGCGACGCCTTCCCGAACCGGATTCGGGAGGAGATCGCCTCGGCGAACGCGACCATCGCGCTCATCGGTCGGCGCTGGATGCGCAGGAATGACGTCGAGGACGCGGCGTCGACGGGCGACAGCCTCGACTGGGTCGAGGAAGAACTCGTGACCGCGCACGAGCGCGTACTCGCGGGGAGTGAGGCCTCCGGCGACGACGCGCACGTCGTCATTCCGCTGTTCGTCGACGTCGAGCCGCGCTTCTCGCAGTTCGCGCTCTCGGAGCGGCTCGCGTTCCTCTCCGATCTCCACGCCGAGTCACTCACGTACGCCAACTGGCCCCGAGCGATCGGGCCGACGATTCGAGCGATCGGCGGGCGCTGCGGACTCATCGAGCGCCCGAACACCGATGAGTATCCCGAGCCGAATCCAGCGAAGGCGAGGACATCGCCGGTGCCGGTCGAAGAGATTCAGAAGGTCCTCGAGTACGACGACTACGCGGGCTGGCACATCGACAGCTTCGGGGACGCGGACGCGAGGTATCTGACCAAGGTGTTCCGGTTCAAGAACTTCGCGCGTGCGGCCAAGTTCATGACGATGGTCTCCGAGCACTGTGAGGTGCTCCAGCACCACCCCGAGTGGCGCAACGTCTATCGACAGGTGACCGTTTCGCTCACGACATGGGATGCGCGGCGCCAGATCACGATCTACGATCTGAACCTGGCGCTCTTCATGAATCGAGCTGCGGATCGGATTCGGGGTCGATCGCCCTGAGGTCTCAGCGCGGGGGGCCCGCGATCTCGAACACGTCGGTCGTCTCGCAGTAGCGGATGCCACCGAGGCGACCGACCGCGGCGAGCTTCGTCGGGTCGGGGAGGCCGTCGACGAGGACGGCGTCGTCGAAGTGGAAGTACACGACCTCGAGCAGGAAGAGGTCGGTGCCGTTGCCGATCTCCAGGTGCTGCACGAGCTTCGTCTCCATCGCGATCGCCGCCTCCGCGATGCGCGGCGGCTTCACCCGCTTGCTCGGCGCGGCGGTGAGCTTCGCGAACTCCATCTCGCTCTCTTCCGGGGGGAGGCCGGCCGAGGTCTGCACCATCGCTTCCGCGAGGGGGCGCGTCGGGATGTGGATCACCGCCTCCTTCGTCGCGAGGAGGTTGTTGGCGGTGTCCTTGCGCTCGCCGCGGCGCCGGCCGTTGGTGAGCATCACCATCGGCGGGTCGGCGCAGACCGCGTTGAAGAAGGAGAAGGGCGCGACGTTCACCACGCCGGCCTCCGACACCGTACTCGCCCAGCCAATGGGGCGCGGCACGACGGAGGCCGTCATGTAGTAGTAGGCGTTGCGCCGGTCGAGGTCGTTCGGATCGACTTCCATCAGTACAGCTTCGAGTCGCGCTTCGTGCCGGTGTAGTCGATGTAGACCGTCTTCCACTCGGTGAAGAAGTCGATCGCGGTCTGGCCCATCTCGCGCTGGCCGACGCCCGTCGCCTTCATGCCGCCGAACGGGAGGTGCGCTTCGCCGCCGACCGTCGGCGAGTTGACGTGCAACATGCCGGTCTCGATCTCGTCGACGTACTCCATCGCGCGGGCGACGTCCTTCGTGAACACGGACGAAGTGAGGCCGTACTCGACGCTGTTCGCGACCTCGATCGCCTCCGCCCAGTCCTTCACGCGGATGACCGAGAGCACCGGGCCGAAGATCTCTTCCTGCGCGAGGCGGGAGTCGCCGGCCACGTGGTCGTAGACCGTCGGCGCGGTGAAGTAGCCGTGGGCGAGGTCTCCGTCGGTGAGGCGGGTGCCGCCGCACATGAGCTTCGCGCCCTCCTCCTTCGCGATCGCGTGGTACTTCAGGACGGTGTTCATCTGGCCTTCGTCGACCGACGGGCCCATGTCCACGCCGTCGTGGATGCCGTTGCCGACCTTGAGCTTATTGGCGAGCTCGACGACGCGCGCCACGAACGCGTCCGCGACGTCCTCGACCACGATCGCACGCGACGTCGCCGTGCAGCGCTGACCCGTCGAGCCGAACGCGCCCTGCGCGGTCGCGACGGCGGCGAGCTCCACGTCCGCGTCCCCGAGGACGATGAGTGGGTTCTTGCCGCCCATCTCGCACTGCACCTTCTTCAGGCGGGCGGCGCCGTCCTGGTAGAGGCGGCAGCCGACCTCGTTCGAGCCGGTGAACGACAGCGCCGGGATGTCCGGGTGCTCCACGATCACCTGACCGACCTCACGACCGGAGCCATGCACGAGGTTGATGACGCCGTCCGGGAGTCCGGCGTCCGCGAAGACGCGGGTCACGAGGTCCGCGGTCCACGGCGTAGTCGTCGCCGGCTTGAAGACGACGGTGTTCCCGGCGACGAGCGCAGGCGCGATCTTCCAGGCGGGGATGCACACCGGGAAGTTCCACGGCGTGACGAGCCCGGCGACGCCGAGCGGCGAGCGCACGGTGTACGCGAACGTCTTCGGCATCTCGGAGGGGTTGGTCGTTCCATTCAAACGACGCGCCTCGCCGGCGATGAACTCGATGAGGTTGATCGACTTCTGAACTTCGCCGCGCGCTTCGGGGAGCGTCTTGCCTTCTTCGAGCGTGAGGGCCTTCGCGATCGACTCCTTGCGCTCCGTCATCAGGCGCGTCGCCTCGAAGAGGATCGCGCCGCGCTTGGGGGCGGGCGTGGACTTCCACGCGTGCTGCGCGGCCTTCGCCGCGTCGATGGCGGCGCGGGTGTCGTCGGGCGTGGACCGGGTGACTTGACCGAGGACCTGGCGGGTGTCGGCCGGATTGATGTTGTCGATGGTCCGACCGGAAGCGGAGGGCGTCCAGGCGCCGTTGACGAAGTTCGTGAGCAGCTCGTGCATCCGGCCTGAGTAGGAAGCGGCCCAGCGGCTGTCAACGGTCGCCCGACGCCAACGCGTCGCGTCAGCTCTCGGGAGGGCGGAGAGGCGCCCCGGCGAGCGGTCGGGCCGGGGCGTTTCAGGGGGCTCAGTAGGTCACGCCGAAGGAGAAGCCGGGGGAGACGACCTCGAAGTCGTCGGACTTGAGGGCCTGGAAGTAGCCGTGGGCGTAGAGCGCGACGCCCTTCACCGCGGTGAACTCGATGCCGGCGTAGGGCTTGATGCTGTAGCCGATGGAGCCGAACGCGTTCCCGACGTCCTCCACCCAGACGAAGTTGTACGAGGTGACGTCGAGGCCGGCCGTGCCGCTGAAGCTGCCGTTGCCGAAGCTGGCCATGACGCCGCCGCCGACGCCGGAGAGCGCGATCTTCTGAGCCGTGAGGAAGAACTGTGTGGTGAGCATGGCCCGCGCGGCGAAGGCGAAGTTGTCGCGGTCGATGATGGTGAAGCGGACGCCGGTGTCGAGGATGTTGCTGGTGATGTTGGATTGATAAGCGGCGTCGACACTGAGCAGCTCGGTGAAGCGCGAGACGATCCGGAGCTCACCGAGCGCGACCGAGCCGTCGTGGCCGAAACCCATGCCGACAGCGGTGGTGCCGATCGTGTTGCCGAACGCGGAGAACACGAACGGCGTCTCGGGCTCGACGTACTTCGGGGCGACCTCGGTCTTGGCGGCGGTGGGCGCTGCGGTCGGCGCGGGCGCGGCGGCGGCGACGGGGGCCGCGGCGTGGGGCGCGGGCGCGGCGGCGATGGCGTCCTGGCCGGTGTGATCGATGATGGCGACTTCGCCGTCGGCGCGCGGGGCGATCGCCTTGATGCGGTGGCCGAGCGTGACGCCGTCGCTGGTGAGGACGACGATGACGGTGTCGCCGACGTGGATGCGGCCGACGATCGCGTCGTAGACGCTGCGGTTCGGCGTGGGGATCTTGTCGACGGAGACGAGCGTGTCGCCGGCGTGTGCGAAGCGCGCGGCGGGGCCGGCGGGGTCGACGGACTGGACGAGCAGCGCGCCGTTCGACTCGACGACCTCGAGGCCGATCTGGCCCGGGGCGGCGGTGTGGAGGGTGGCGATGAGGAGTGCGGTGGTGATCATTGGGGCGGATTTCCTTTCTGTCCGCTCCTCAACCCAAGTTGTGTGCCAGCGCGTAGAGCGGCGCCGAACGCGATTCGTTCGTCGTTCGTCCGGATTTCGTTCGCGTTTGGCGGTTGTTCGGACGGACGTCCGGGCGGGCCCGGACGCCGACGCGGTGGGCGTCGGCGTCGGCGTCGGGCGGGTGAGGGGCCTACGGCGAGGGGCCAGTGACAGACGAGGCCGGCGAGATCGTACAGATCCGACGGCTGGCAAGTCGGGCTCGCGTCGCCGCACCAGCACCCCTGCGCCGTACCGCCGGTGGTGCAGAAGACCTGCTGGACCTCGAGCGGATCGAGCGCGCGGTCGAAGAACGCTGCGGACGCGACCGGGCCGCCGTAGAGGTACGACTGGCCGAGGTACAGCGGTGAGCTGCCACCGGTGAGGTTGGTGGGGAGCGGTCCGGAGATGGGCCCGTCGTCGAGCACGCCGTCGAGGTACAGGTGGACCTGACCTTGGTCGTACGTGACGACGAAGTGGTGCCAGTCGCCGGGGTAGATCTGCGAGGCGAAGTCACGACCGTAACCACCGGCGCCCGAGGTGCTCTGCGCGACCGCGAACGTGAGTCGGTAGTTGTTGAAGTGACCGAGCCACCAGGCCTGGCCGCCCTCGTCCCAGCGGTGCGCGAGGGCGTGGTACAGCTCGGGGAGCTGCCCCCAGACCGCGAGGCTGAACGCGGGCGTGTCGAGCGGTGAGCCCGGCGTGACGACGCCGGAGCTGAACGCCTGACCGGAGGCCGCGTCGAGGTTCGCCCACTGCCCGGGCTGCTGCGTGGCGGCCGGGATGAACGGGTTCGGCGGGATCGCGCCGGCGTCGGGCGTGGCGCCCGCGTCGGGGGTGGTGCCCGCGTCGATGAGGCCCGCGTCGGGCGGGATGCCGCTGTCGGGCGGGATGCCGCTGTCGGGCGGGATGCCGCTGTCCGGAGGCACGCCCGAATCCGGAGGCACGCCGGAGTCCGGAGGCACGCCGGAGTCCGGAGGCACGCCGGAGTCCGGAGGCACGCCGGAGTCCGGAGGGATGCCGCTGTCGGGCGGGATGCCGCTGTC
>JAUHYN010001329.1 GCA_030426505.1 bacterium
ACCGCCTGGAACCAGAACGTCGAGACCCCCACCGACGCGCCTGTCGTGTTCCAGCTCGTGCGGCCCCCGGCCCGCACTTCGCGCCGCCCGCAGCTCGTGTGGTTGGTCGGGCTGGTCGTCGGGATCCTGGTCGGGCGCGAGCTCGCCGGGATGTTCGGGCCGTCGTGGATCGGGGCGGTGATCGGCGGCGTCGTCGGTGTGGTGATCGTCGCGTTGCGCCAGCGCCAGCAAACGGACGATCGGCCGCTGGGATCGATCGTGTTCGAGGGCCGCGACGTCACGCTCCCGCGCGACGCGTTCAGTCGCAAGTCGGATCGCGTCGCGGTCCGCGAGCTCCTGTCGGTGGAGCAGGTCGGGCGTCGCTACGGCTCCGTGCTGCTGAGGACGAAGTCGCGGATGTACGTCTACCCGTTCGCGGTGCTCGGCGGCACCGCCGGCGCGCGCGCGCTGCGAGAGCACGTGTTGTCACGGCTCGCCGCCGAACCCGACGGGCGCGAGCTCCTCACCGCGCTCGCGGAGCGCGAGAAGACCGCCGATCGACTCTTCGCGCAGACGCCGTACGCGACGCGCGCGGTGCTCGGCGTGATCGCGGTGGTGTTCGTCGCGGCGACGCTCCTCGGCGCGTACGACGACACGCTCGACGGCGCGGTCATCCTGATGCGGATGGGCGCGAGCATCCCGGACTACGTGAAGGACGGGCAGTGGTACCGCCTCGTCACCGCGAACCTGCTGCACGGCAACCTGGTTCACATCGGCTTCAACGGCGTCGCGATCCTCGGGCTCGGGTACATCGTCGAGCGCTTGATGGGGACGCCGCGCTTCCTCGTGCTCTACCTCGCGTCCGGTCTGACCGGGACGATCGCGTCGGTGCTCTTCTCGGGCGCGACGCTCTCCGTCGGCGCGTCCACGAGCGTCTTCGGGCTGTTCCTCGCGTGGGGTTACTTCTCGCTGCGCTACAACGCGCGACTGCCCGCCGGGTTCGCGGTGACGAACTTCCAGTGGGGCGTGCTCGCGCTCAACTTCGCGCTGCCGTTGTTCATCCCGCTGATCGACGGGTGGGGCCACGCGGGCGGCGCGGTCGGCGGCGTGTTGGTCGCGGCCCTGATGTACCCGACGGCGTCCTCGTTCGATCGCCCGTGGGGTTCGAAGGGCGTGTGGTGGGGCGTGGCCGGCGCGCTGATCGGGCTCTACGTCTTCGCGTCCGCGCTCGTCGCGAAGTACGACGCGGAAGATCCGATCCGCCGCGTCGACTACGCGCGCTTGCTCCTCGAATCCGAGAAGTCCGACGCCGAGTTCCTCAACAACGTGGCCTGGATGTTCGCGATCGATCCCGAGACGACGCACGAAGAGCTCGAAGTCGCCGAGGCGCTCTCCGAGCGCTCCCTGCGCGAGCGCCCGAAGGAAGACGGCCAGAGCGCGCTGCTCGATACCCGCGCCACGCTCGCTTACCGCGCCGGACGCGCGCGCGAAGCGGTCGACACGGAACGCAACGCGCTGCAGGCGCTCCTCGTCGACGACGACGCCCTGACTCGCGTCGCCCAACGCCTCGCCGAGCTCCAGGGCCGCGACACCGCGTCGGTCTTCTACGCGCAGCTGCACCGCTTCCTCGAAGACGCCGACGGCTACGGCCTCGCCCCGACCGACACCGCGACCGTCGCCGCGTTGAAGCAGGGCGTCCGCGTCGAGGTCCCGCGCGCAGGCACCTGGTACTTCGGCGTCCACGCCCCGACGAAGCGCGGCCTCCTCGTCGTCACGCTCCCCGGCCGCGGCCCCACCAAGATCCCGCTCCTCTCGCGCCTCCCTTCGCGCCCCCGCTTCGAGCTGCTCGGCTTCGCCGACGACCAACCGGAGGGGAAGGGCGCCGCGTACTTCGAGCGCTCGGCGGAGGTCGACGCGCTGCCCGGCCCGTTGCCGTAGCGCGGTCCTCACTGTGAAGGCGGGAACCTCCGCTCCGTCGGATCCGCCTCTTCACCGCGCCAGGTGAGCAAGCGATCCTGCAGGAGGACCGTCACCCGATCTCCGTACGCGTCCATCGCGAGGACGCCGTCCGCGAGGGGGTCGGCTGGGATCACGCGATCGGTGAGTCGGTACAGCGCGCCGTCCACGCGCACGAAGAGGAGGCGCCCGATCACCGCGACTTGCACCGGCGTGCCCGGGTCGCGCCGCGGGAGCGTGACCTCGAGCATCTCTTCCCCGCGCCGCCAGTGGACGCGTTCGCGCTCCACATA
>JAUHYN010001330.1 GCA_030426505.1 bacterium
GCAACGTCGCGACGTTCATCAAGGAGCTCGTGCTCGAGCTCCCCGAGGGCGAAGAGGTCCCGTTCCGCGCCGGCGGCTACATCCAGATCGAGTGTCCGCCGCACGTGGTGAAGTACGCGGACTACGACATCCAGGACAAGTTCCGCGACGACTGGGACAAGTTCGGCCTGTGGAAGCTCCAGAGCGTCGTCACCGAACCCGTCACGCGCGCCTACTCGATGGCGAACTATCCGGAGGAGCGCGGCGTCATCATGCTCAACGTCCGCATCGCGACGCCGCCCCCGCGAACGGAGGGGCTCCCGCCCGGCCAGATGTCGTCGTACATCTTCGGCCTGAAGGCCGGTGACGAGGTCGTCATCTCGGGGCCCTACGGCGAGTTCTTCGCGAAGCCGACGAAGGCCGAGATGTGTTTCATCGGCGGCGGCGCCGGCATGGCGCCGATGCGCTCGCACATCTTCGACCAGTTCCTGCGCCTGAACACGGACCGCAAGGTCACGTTCTGGTACGGCGCGCGCTCGCTCAAGGAAGCGTTCTACGTCGAGGACTTCGACCGAATCGCGCGCGAGCACGACAACTTCGAGTGGACGCTCGCGCTGTCCGACCCGCTCGAGGAAGAGAACTGGAGTGGCCCCACCGGCTTCATCCACCAGGTCCTCTACGAACGTTACCTGAAGGACCACCCCGCTCCGGAGGACGTCGAGTACTACCTGTGCGGACCGCCGCTCATGCTCCAGGCGTGCATGAAGATGCTCGACGACCTCGGCGTGGAGCCGGAGATGATCGCCTTCGATGACTTCGGGTGATCGCCAGGCCGCCGCGGCGGCGCCGCGCGCCGTGCGCTGGTACGTGCTCCTCGCGGCGCTCGTCGGCGGCTTCGCATGGCTGTACCTCGCGCCGCCCACCACGCCGGCCACCTGGCGCGGCGAGACCATGGGCACGACCTACACGGTCAAGCTCGCCGTGCCGCTCGACGACGACGACCACGCGGCGGTCGGCGAGCGGATCCGCGCCGAGCTCGACGCCGTCGTGGCGGCGATGTCCACCTACGAACCCGACTCGGAGGTCTCGCGCTTCGCGCGCGCGCCGTCGGGTGTGCCCTTCGAGCTCTCACCCCACACGATGAACGTGTTGCGGGTGGCGGCGGAGGTCGGCGTGGCCAGCGGCGGCGCCTTCGACGTCACGGTGCGCCCCCTCGTCGAGGCGTGGGGCTTCGGCGCGAGCGGTCGTCACGAGGGTGCCCCGAGCGAGGCCGAGCTGGAGCGCCTCGGCCGAACCGTCGGCTGGGCGCACCTCGAGCTCGACCCCGCGCGGAGCACCGTCACCAAGACGGACGCCGCGGTGCAGATCGATCTGTCGGGGGTCGCCAAGGGCTACGCCGTCGACCGCGTCGCGGCGGCGCTCGACGCGCGCGGGCTGACCGACTACCTCGTGGAGGTCGGCGGCGAGACGCGCGCCCGCGGACAGAGCGACCGCGGGCGCCCGTGGCGCGTCGCGGTCCAGCGTCCCGGCACCACGGCCCTCGCGGTCGAGCTGGACGGCCACGGCGTCGCGACGTCGGGGAACGACAAGAACTTCTGGGAGCGCGACGGGCAGCGCTACGGCCACACGCTCGACCCGCGCACGCGTAGCCCCGTCCGACACCGCCTCGCCGGCGCGAGCGTCATTCACACGTCGACGGCGCACGCGGACGCGTGGGCCACCGCGCTGATGGTGCTGGGGGACGTCGAGGGCGCACGGGTCGCGGAAAGAGAACGACTGGCGGCGGCGTTGTTCATCGCAGACGGCGATGGGTTGCGGACCGAGACGACCCGGGCGTACGAAGGATTCCTCGCCCGCCGTGAGGGCGCCGACCGGGAGGGCGACGAACGATGACGATCTTCGCGCTCACCTTCTTCTTCGTCGCGTTGGCGGTCCTCGGGATGGCGGTCGGCGTCATCGTGACCGGGCGGCGACTGCCGGGCTCGTGCGGCGGCACCGAGGCTTCGTGTGAGTGTCTGCGAAAGGGGATCGCCCCGCGCTGCGCAACGGAGCCCGAGGGGCCGCCCTCGCCGACGGGGCACCCGCGGCTGCCGGTCGCCCCGCCTAACGATGCAGGGCGCGCGCGTAGGTGACGAGGAGATCCCGGGCGCGGTTGTTGTCCGTCGGGTACTCGATCTCTTCGGTGGTCACAGCGATGAGCTGCGTGACCTCGTCGAACGCGACGATGCCGTTCTTCACGACCTCCGGGG
>JAUHYN010000167.1 GCA_030426505.1 bacterium
GACCGCCCGCACGGGAGGTTCTCCAAAATGTGGCGACGCGTCCTGATGGCCTATCGGGAGGCCTACTCGGGCCTCCCGCGCGCGACCTGGCTCCTCGCCGGGGCCGCATTCTTCAATCGCGCCGGGACGATGGTGCTCCCGTTCCTCGCGCTCTACCTCACCAGTGAACACGGCTACACGGCGGCGCGCGCCGGGCGCTTCCTCGGTCTGTACGGGGTCGGCGCATTCCTCGGGGCCTACCTCGGCGGTGAGCTCACCGACCGCTTCCAACCCGTGCGCGTGCAGGTGTTCGCGCTGCTCGGCACGGCGGTCGGCTTCGGCGTGCTCTCGCAGGCCGAGACCACCACCGAGATCGGCGTGGCGCTCTTCCTCACCGCGATCGTGTCGGAGTCGTTCCGGCCCGCGAGCCTCGCGGCGGTCGCGGCGTACAGCCCGCCGGAGGTGCGCTCGCGCGCGTTCGCGTTGGTGCGGCTCGCGGTGAACGTGGGGTTCTCGTTCGGCCCCACCCTCGGCGGCTTCCTCGCGACGATCGGCTACACCTGGCTCTTCGTGGCGGACGCCGCGACGTGTCTGGTCGCGGGGGTGTTCCTCGCGCTCTCGATGCGCGGCGTGCCGGTGTTCGTGGACGAGCCCTCCGAGGACGAGCTGCGAGGCGTGCGTCGTTCGCCGTGGCGTGACCCGGTGTTCCTCTCGATCCTCGGGCTGCTGCTCGGGACCGGGATGATCTTCTTCCAGATGGAGTCGACGTACACGCTGTACCTGCACGAGATCGTCGGCCTGTCGGAGGCGCGCATCGGTCCGCTGTTCGCGGTGAACGCGCTGACGATCGCGGTGTTCGAGATGGTGTTGGTGAAGCGGCTCGAGAACGTGCGCCCGCTGCGCGTGGTCGCGTTCGGTGCGCTCTTCGTGACGATCGGGTTCGCGGCGCTGCCGCTGTCGACCGCGTTGCCGTGGGTGGTGGCCACCGTCCTGGTGTGGACGATCGGCGAGATGCTGAGTTTCCCGATCCTCGCCGGGGTGGTCTCGTCGCGGGCGGACGCCGCGAGTCGCGGCCGCTACATGGCGCTGTACACGATGGCATTCGCGACGGCGTTCTCCACCGCGCCGATCCTGGGGACGATGCTCTACCAGCACGTGGGCCCGCGCGCGCCGTTCGCGGCGTGTGGTGTGGTCGGGCTGCTGGCGACCTTCGGGTTCTTCGTCCTGGATCGTCGGGCGCCCGCGATCGATGCTCGTCGCAAGTGAAGCGATCGCGCATCATCGCGGGCGCGGCCCTCGCGCTCGTCGTCGGCTTCGCCGCGTACGTCGTGAAGGAGCGCAACCTCAAGTACCGGCCGTACAAGAGCGCGCTGTTCCACGCGCTCGCGAACAACGACTTCTCCCAGGCTTTCGCGCGCCCCGACGCGCCGCCCGCCGCCGCCGTCCCGCTCGAGGGCGCGACGGATCGCGCGCGCGTCTACGCGCTGATCGATTGGATCGACGCCGAGACGAAGCCTACCGAGCAGTGGACGGTCGACGCCGAGCGCCTCCTCGAAGCGCGCGCCGGTGCGTGTGAGATCCACGCGCTCGCGGTCGGTGTGTTGCGCGCGCACGGCATCCCCGCGCGGTGGATCGTCGGCGTGCGTTCGTCGATCGGGTTCGGCTACCTCGAGGCGTACGTCGACGGCGCGTGGGAGGTGTTCGTGTTGCGCTCGGAGGAGACGAAGACCACGTCGGTCAGCGCGTGGACGCTGTACCAGGACTCCGAACCCGACCTCAGCATCCGGACGTTCTACCCGAGCCCCGGCGAGCGCCTGACTTCGTGGCCCGGGCCGATGGCGGTCGGGCTGTTCCCGTTCCGCAACGTGGAGCGGCACCCGGAGCTCGAGCGCGTCTTCACCACCACGGAGGGCCTCGACCTCGAGTACGGCGCGTTCGATCCGTACGACTACGTCTACGACTGGGCGCACCACGCCGATCACCCGTGGCTCGAGGCCGGTGAGGTCTGGGAGCGATTGCTCGCGCGGCGCGAGAAGTTCAGGTTCCGCCGGCGGCACGCGTTGGGGCGCTTCATCGACGCGATCGATCGTGTGCTCGGCGCTCAGTCCGAGGCGCCGCGCGTCGCGAGCAAGTAGGCCTCGGTCCAACCCACGCCCGCGAGCGCGCGCCCGAGCGGGACGGTGAACAGCGCACCGATGCAGAGCATCATCACGCCCATGATCGCGGCGGCGATCTGCACGAGGCCCATCAGGAACGCGAAGCGGAAGAGTGGCCAGCGGTTGCCGTCGGCGAGCCGCCACGAAGAGCGGATCGACTCGAACGCGCCGTCGCCGTCGAGCGCGACGCGGAAGTCCGCGAGGCTGAGGCCGGTCCATAGGTAGGCGAACGGGACGGCGGCGAGGAGGAGTACGAGGAACGTGATCGCGGCGGCGGCGGCGGGATCGAGCCAGAGGAACGCGGCGCCGGACGCGAGCACGACGGGGATTGCGGCGGCGCAGAGGATCAGCCCTTGGAGGATCGAGGAGCCGAGCATCGGCAACATCGCGTCGGCGCCGCTGAACAGCTCGCGCCACCCGGGCTCGCCGTCGGCGTGGATCGTCTGCATCTGGCGGATGAACCCGGGGCGCAGGAACGCGTAGCCGAGGAGGAGGAACGTGAAGACGGCGACCGCGCCGAGCATCATCGCGAGGTTCGGTGCGAGGTCCTGAAGCGCCGCGAGCTTCGTGTCGACGGCGGCGATCGAGGTGCTCGCGCCGTCGAGGACGCGGGCCCAGGTGTCGCCGCTGTCGTCCCCGCCGAAGGAGCCGTTGTTCTCGAAGAAGAACATCAGCAGGCCGCCCACCCACATCGCGACGGGCGCCGCTTTGATCGCGGCGAGGCCGGAGTCGAAGCCGCGTTGGACGCGGAAGGCGAGGTCGAAGGGGAGCGCGTGTCGGGGGGCGCTGTGCGGGGTGTAGGGATCGTGATTCCAGGCGTTGGGGGTAAGGAACGGGTCGTTCACCTCACGAACCGTAGGCACGCGGCGCGGAGCGTCGATCGGATATGCGAAGGACCACGTTCCCTCGCTTGTGCCCGCCCTCCACGTAGCGGTGCGCGGCGCGGACCTCGGCGAGCGGGTAGCTGCGATCGACCACCGCCCGCAGGGCGCCGCTCGCCATCCGTTCGCCGAGCCACGCGAGGTCTTCGGCGGACCAGTGGAAGTTCGACGACGCAGCGATCACGCGCGGGCCCGGCACCACGCGCGTCCACAACATCTGCGCGAGCTCGCGGAGGCCGAAGACGGTGACGAGGTAGCGGCTCCGTCGGTGCGTACACCGGCGGACTCGACGCAGCGTGGTCGCGCCGACGGTGTCGAACACGACGTCGTAGATCGCGCCGCCCTCGGTGAAGTCGTCCGTCGTGTAGTCGATGACTTCGTCCGCGCCGAGCGAGCGAACCAGCTCGAGGTTCGCGGTGCTGCACACGCCGGTGACGTGTGCGCCGAGGAGCTTCGCGATCTGCACCGCCGCTGTCCCGACCGCGCCCGACGCGCCGACCACGACCACGCGCTCCCCGCGCGCGAGGCTCCCGAGGTCGCGCAGGTAGACGAGCGCGGTCAGCGCGCCGTTCGACGCGACCGCCGCGGATTCGAGGTCGACGCCGTCCGGCACGCGCGCGAGCACGCCGCGCTCGCGGAGGCACCGGTACTCGGCGTGCGCGCCCAACCCGATCCCGGTGTAGCCGAACACCTGGTCGCCGACGGCGAATCGCTTGACGCGTCGACCGACGGCGGTGACTTCACCGGAGAGCTCCATCCCGAGCACGCGCGTTCGCGGGCGCGGGTAGCCGAACAGCAACGCGATCGGGAGCCGCAGCATCGGCGGGTGATCGAAGGCGCGCATTTTGGGGTCCTCGGCGGAGACGCCGGCGGCGAAGACGCGCACGAGCACTTCGTCGTCTTTGGGGATCGGCCGCGGGACGTCCGCGATCTCGAGGACGTCGGCCGGTCCGTAGCGGTCGAACACCGCGGCCTTCATCTGCATCTCGGGCAGCGTGGATCACGTGCGCGGGGCGGCGCCGCTCCGCGCGGGAGGATGGAGGCTCCGCGCGGGCTCAGATCAGTTCGGACGGGCGGTGGCCGAAGTGACGCTTGAACGCCGCGGCGAACTTGCTCGGGTTCGCGTACCCCACCCGCAGCGCGACCTCGGTGACGTTGTACGCGCGCGAGCGCAGGAGCCGCTCGGCCTCGCGCATCCGGTGAGCGCGCAGGTACGCGAAGACCGGTTGCCCGAAGTGTTCGCGGAAGCCGGCCTTGAGCTTGAACTCGTTGAGGCCGGCCAGGCGCGCGAGCTCGGGGAGCGTCGGCGGCGCCTCCATGCGCGCGACGAGGATCGCGCGCGCGTGTTCGAGGCGCGCGGTGTCGTGCGCGGTGAGCGAGCGCGTCGCGGCGCTCTCTTCGATCCGATCGATGATGCCCGCGAGCAGCTCGAGGCCCATCGCTTCGACGTACACGGGGCGCGCCGGGCCGCGCGCGTCGCAGGAAGTGATCTCGTCGAATCGATCGTGGAGCGCGGGGCCCATGTCGACCGCGCGCGAAGGGAAGGTGTCGTGCGCGGCGAGGATGCGCTCGATCGGATCGGGGAGGCTGGTCGCGCCCATCAGCTCGAGGAGGCGCGGGCGAGAGACTTCGAGCGCGAGCTCTTCGTGGCGCGCGCCGATCGGGACGTCGTCGAACGCGAACCCGAGTCGCGTCGGGCGTTGGATGCACGAGACGTGGAGCTGTCCGCCGCGGAGCGGGCGGCCTTCGTCGCCGTCGATCCCGAGGCGCGGGCCGGGGCCGCGCGTGAGGATCAACTTGATCGCCGACGCGCCGTGATCGACCGCCATCGACCACGGGCGATCCCACTCGACCACCGACGCGCTCAGCGTCACCCCCGATCGCAGCGCCGCGGTCGTGATCGAACCGGAGCGGCCCGGGATGGCCCAGCGGAGCCGGTGCTCCGTGGGGCCGAGCGCCTCGATCGCCGCGGAGCCCGCGAGGACGTCGCGCGAGAAGCGCGCGAGGTCGTCGGGTTCGGGGCGGGGCATGGGTGCGAGGCTAACACCGGGAGGCGTGCGTCGTCGCGCGCGCCGATCGCGCTCACACCGCGCTCGAAAGCGCGCCGCGGTGGGCGAACGCGTGCGCCGCGGCCCGCCGTTCGAAACGCCTCGGTGGGCGACCGCATGCGCCGCAGCCCGCCGTTCGAGGCGCCGCGGTGGTCGAACGCGTGCGCCGCGGCCCGCCGTTCGAACCGCCTCGGCGCGATCTTCGAGCCCATCGCCGCTCCCGCCGCGCCGCCGTCGAAGCGGGCTACTCGTCCTCGGCGATCCCGCCTTCGCTCCGGGCGAGCGACAGCCCCCCGTCGTCTCCCCCACCGGCGATCGCGAGCCCGCCTTCACCCGCGGTAATCGACAACCCTCCGGCGTCTTCGCCGCCGGCGATCGCGAGGCCACCCGCGACGGCGTCACCGCGCGTCGCGGCGATGCGCGCGCGAACGAGCTCGATCGTGACGTCGAGGCCGAGCGCGCCGTCGCGATCCAAGCCGGCCGCCTGCTTCTCGAGGAGGAGCGCGATCGACGCGAGCCCGCCGACCGTCGCGAGCACGTCGACCGCGGCGCGCGACTCGGTGTCCTTCGCGAGGAAGTGCAGCGCGATGGCCTCCGCCTCGGGCGGGCGCGTGTCGCGCAGCGCCTCGAGGTACGTGGCGACCGAACCCGGCGGCACGCGCTCGGGTTGGATCGCGGCGAGGCCCTCGCCGTCGCGCCGCTCGACGAGCGCTTCGAGGAGCGTCGTGCGCGCCGCGACGGGCGCGTCGCCTCCGATCATCGCGACCACGCGCGCGCGGCTCGACGGCAATTCGAACGCCGCGACCTCGGCGGCGAGGAACGTGTCATCGGAGGCGCGGTGTCGGGCGGCCAATCGCTCCGCGACGCTCCGATCCGGAAACGCGCGCGCGAGGATCCTGAACGCGACCGCCGCCGCGGGCGGGCCGCCTTCGACGTACGCCTCGAGCGCCTTCGCGATGTCCGGCTGATCGCGGAGGAAGCGGCTCGCTCCCCGGACGAGGAAGCGCGACGGTGGCGGCGCCGCGTCGATCACGGAGTCGTAGACGAGGTCGCCGCGCGACGCGTAGACCACGCCGCCCTCGGGGAGGTCGGGGCCGGCGCCGAAGATCAGATCGACCCACAGCGTGTTGCGCGAGTCCGGCTCCACGCGGTGGCCGTCGACGGTCCAGCCGAACGCGACCCACTCGGGGAGCGCGCCGCGGATGGTCGTCGTGTTGCGCCACAGATCGATGACGCCGCCCTGCGCGCCGCTGCGTTGTTCCACCCCCATGTGGATGCGTTGGTGGGTGACGAGGAAGCCGAACGCCTCTTCGCTCCCCTGCGTGTCCCCATAGGGGAGCGAGCCGTCGGGGAGCGCGATGAGTTGTCCCGAACGCTTCATGCGTCGTCGGTACTCGACGACCGCGCCGACGGCGCCGAGCACTGCGATGACGGTGAAGACCGGATCCACGCCGCGTGGAGGTTACCAGGATCAGGCGCGGCGGATCAGTGCGGCGAGGTCGTCGGTCGAGAGGCGCCCGACGGTGTTCGCCCCGTCGAGGAGGCCGGCCACCATGTCGCGCTTGTCGGCGTGCAGCTCGAGGATCGTCTCTTCGACGGTGTCGCGCGTGACGAGGCGGTAGACCGTGACGGGGTGGGTCTGGCCGATGCGGTGCGCGCGGTCCGTCGCTTGGTCTTCGACGGCCGGGTTCCACCACGGATCCAGGTGCAGCACGGTGTCGGCGGCGGTGAGGTTCAGGCCGGTGCCGCCGGCCTTCACGGAGATCAGGAACAGCGGGACGTCGCCGGCCTGGAACCGATCCACGCGGGCGGCGCGCTCCTTCGCGGGCGTGCTGCCGTCGAGGTATGCGTAGTCGAGGCCTTCGTCCTCGAGCGCTTCGCGGACGAGCGCGAGGTGTTTCACGAACTGGCTGAAGACGAGCGCGCGCCGGCCCTCCTCGACGAGCTCGCGCACGATCGTGAGCACCCGATCCAACTTCGACGAAGCGACGGTCGAGTCGTCATCGACGAGCCGCGGGTGACACGCGAGCTGTCGCAGGCGCGTCAACGCGGCGAGCACCTTCACGTGCATCTGGTTGCCGCGCTCGTCCTGCTTCTCCTTCTCGATCGCGTGGATCGCCGCGAGGCGCGCGTCGTCGTAGAGCGCGCGCTCGCGCGTCGACAGCACGACGTCGAGCGTCACGTCACTGCGCGGCGGGAGATCCGTCGCCACTTCGCGCTTCGTCCGCCGCAGGATGAACGGCCGCACCACGTGCGCGAGCGCCGCCGACGCGAACGCGACGCCGTCCGCCTCGCCTCGCCCGGACTCGTCGAAGAAGTCGCGCTTGAAGCGCTCCCAACTCCCGAGCAGCCCGGGGAAGATCGCGGAGAACAACGCCCACAGCTCCGACGGGTGGTTCTCGACCGGCGTGCCCGTCAACGCGACGGTCCACGCGGCGTCGAGCTTGCGCACCGCGCGCGAGCGCTTCGTCGCGGCGTTCTTGATCGCCTGCGCCTCGTCGAGCACGAGCGTCCTGAACCGCACCGCCGCGAGGAGCTCCGCGTCGCGCTGCACCACACCGTACGAAGTGATGACCACGTCGTTCGCGCCGAGCTTCTTCAGGTGTCGCTCCCGATCCGCACCGGAGTACGCGATCACGTTGAGCCGCGGCGCGAACCGCGCGAGCTCGCGCGCCCAGTTGAAGCCGACCGACGTCGGCGCGACGACGAGCGCCGGGCCGTCTTCGCTCCGGTCGAGGAGGCACGCGATCGTCTGCACCGTCTTGCCGAGGCCCATGTCGTCGGCGAGCACCGCGCCCGCGTCCCACGCGGCGAGGCGCGTGAGCCAGGCGTGACCATCGCGTTGGTAGGGCCGCAGCACGCCGGCGAGCTCCGGCGGGGTTTCGGGTTCGAGCATCGCGGCGGCGTCGATGCGCGCGAGGAGGCTCGCCCACGCGTCGGGTGTGTCGTACGACTCGGCGTCGCGGCCGAGCGCGTCGACCGCCTGCGCAGCGGCGAGGGACAGCTCGATGCGATCGTCCGCCACCATCGTGAGCGGCGCGAGCGCTTCGAGGCGCCTCAGGAGCGTGGCTTCGAGCTCCACGAACTCACCGTCGCCGAGTCGGACGAAGCGCTCGCGGTGGCGCGCGGCGTCGAGCAACACGGCGAGCTCGATCCGCTTGCCGTCCACGTGCGCCGCGCCCTCCACGTCGAACCAGTCCTTGCGCCCGTTCACCTGGAGCGACAGCGCGCTCGCCGTGACGACGCTCGGCCGGTACCACTCGCGCACCGGCCACACCGCCTCGATGTCCTCGCGCTCGCGCGCGCGGTGAATGAGTTCGAGCGCGGCGTCGAGGGTCTGCGCGTGGAGCGTGAAGTCCTCCCGCGTGACGCCGTCGAGCTCGGGCGTGAGCACGGCTTGGATCGCCGCGTTCGCGGCCTCGAGCTCGGCGTAGCGGTCGCGCGTGGTCTGGACGATCTGCCGGTTCGGCGTCGATGTCGTCAGCTCGTCGACCCCTGCGCCTGGCGTGATCAGCGGCCCGTGTTCGAGCGGCCGGATCCGCACCTCCACCATCACCCCCACGTCGCGCGGGAGCGGCGTGATCTGGAAGACGACGTCCAGGCTCGGCTCGACCTCCACGCGTTGGATGACGTCCGACCCCCGCACCGGGATGTGCGCGGCGACTTTCGTCAGCCGAGTCATCAACGCGGAGCGCGCCGCCGCGGGGATGTCGGTGCCGAAGTCGATCCACCGGCGCAGGAACTCGGCGAGCGTGCCGTCGATCGGCGTGATGAGGACCTCGCGCTTGGCCTCGTCGTAGCGGACGACGGGCCCGCCGCCCACGCGGTGCGGATCGATCTGCTCCGTCCACTCCTCCGCGCTGTACGACTTGTCGAGGAGGACCGCGCGCAGCGTGAGCGACGCGGCGTCCTCGTCGGCGGGATCGATCGTCTCCGCGGACTCCGCCTTGAGCGCGACCGGGACCTCGACCACGCGCCAGTGCTGCGACTCGCGCCCCTCGAACGTGACGCGCGGGTGCCCGATCAGCGACATGAGGACCTTCGCGTAGAGCCGCGTCGCTTCCACGAACTTCGAGCGCTGTCGCCGCGCCTTCATGAGTTGCACGCGCAGCGCGATCGCTTCGTCGGTCGCTTCGAGTGCGTGTTCCTCGAGGAGTCGATCCACGCTCACGCGCTTCGGCTTGAGGAACGTCCCGCGCTTGCCGCGGTGTTGGATCAGCGGGACGACGCTGTCCTCGGACGGCGCGACCGACCACCACACACGCACTTCGTCGGGCGTCTCGTCGAAGCCCTCGATCGCGGCGTCGAACTCTTGGATCCACCGCTGCCAGGTCGGCGTGGACGCGGCCTCGATCAGCGCGGTGCGTGAGAGCGTACCGACCTCGCCGAAGATCACGCCGAGCAGGTGATCGATCGCGCCGAGCTGGTGTTCACACGGGCGATCGCACGCGCTGCAGATCGGCCGCACGTCGACCTCGAGGCTCACCGGGATGAATACCTTGCGCCCCGCGCTCATCCACCGCGGCGCGCCGGCGTCGACCGCTTCGTAGCGGAAGCGGCGCGGGTTCTCTTCGGTGAGGTTGGCGTCGACCACCACGACGTCGGCCGCACGGCGCGGCATCACCGACTCGCGGACCGCGGCGCGCACGCGGCGGAGGCGGCGAACGAGCTCGGCGAGGGTCTCGTCTTCGGGGAGCGGCCGCGTCGCGAGGGCGGCGGCGCGCTCCTCTTCGAGCGCCTCTCTCCGCCGCGTCGCGAGGTCTTCGAGCCACGTGAAGAGCGCGGCCTGGTGCGCAGCGAGCTCGGGCGCGGGGAGCGCGAGGAAGGCGCCGATCGAGGCGTCGTAGTGTTGGTGCCGAACGGTGTGCCAACCGACGTGCGCGGACGGGAGGTCGTACGGGAGCTTGCTCGCGAGGACGTCGTCGAGCTCACGCTCGCGCGCCCACGCTTCGAGGTCGCGCGGTCGATCCTGCTGCGGCGCCTCTTCCTTCGGGAGCGCGTCGAGGAGGAACGCGATCAGGTCACGCCGCATCACGCGCAGCTGCGACGCAGTGAGGATCGGCGCGAGCAGTCGAGTCGCGTGTTCGAGGAACGCGCCGAGGTCGGTCGCGCCGGTCGACTCCGCGACGTGGCGCGCCGCGCGGAGCGAGCGCGGCGTGGCGCGTTTGCCGAGCGCTTCGGTGGTGTCGATCGCGAGCGCGTCCGCGAGCCCGCACTCGAGCGCCGCCGACTTGATCGCGGCGAACGAAGCGGCGAGTCGGAGCTTGGCGACAGTCCGCTCGTCCACGCGCGGACCGTGCCAAACACGGGCGCGAGATTCAGCAGCTTTTACGTCACGGTTGTGTCACGGCGCGGGCGACGACCTCGGCGTCACCGGCGGCCTTGGCGCTCGCCTCGGCCTTGTCCCGATCCTCGAAGACCCCGACGAGGGACCGCCCGCCGTCGGCGGCGATCTTCCAGACCTCCCAGGTGCCGTCGGTGGAGACCGCGCGGACGGGGGCCGGCGGCCGCTTCGATCGAGCGCCGCGCTGCGCGACGATTCGCGCGCGCCGCTCGCGCGCGTCGGCCTCGTCTTCGATTTCGATCCGCGCGCCGGTCGCCTCCGCGCGCCACGCGGCTTCGCGCGGCGACGGCGTCTCGATCGAGAGCCGACCGTCGGCGTCGTACAGGCGGTGCAGGCGCCACGCGGGAAAGTGTTCCTCGAGCGCGATCTCGTAGTGGAGGCGATCCTCGTCGAGGCGCTCGAGGGCTTCGTCCACTTCGAGGCGCGCGACGAGGTACCCGATGTCGCGGAGGTCGCCGTTCACGTAGCAGGTGCCGTCGTTCGGGCGGAAGTGCAGCTCGAAGGCGGTGCCGTCTTCGAGCTCGAAGCCCCACGCGGGGAGGCCGCGCGGCCCGTTCTCACCGTAGTGCGGCGGCCCGAAGCGGCGGTGCATCTCGGGTTCGTCGACCGCGAAGCGGAAC
>JAUHYN010000168.1 GCA_030426505.1 bacterium
GCCCAGCTCGAGCTCGACCTCACCGAGGATCAATCGGAGGCGTTCACGCGGACGAACGCCGAGACGATGATGGACGAGACGCGACGCGAGGCCCTCACGGTCACGTGGTTCGTCCGGGGCGGCAGCCTCGACCGCGGGCGCACCGGCTTCATCGACGGTGAGGTCTCGATCGACATCGCGCGTTCGAACGTGTGGTCGGTGCCGAAGTCGGTCGACTTCGAGGAGGACGTCGCGGAGATCATCGTGGTCATTCGCGACGGGCGCGGCGGGACCTCCTGGCTGCGGCGTACGGTGAGGCTCGACGGATGAAGCGCATCGCTCTCGTGTCCCTCGCGCTCTCGCTGGCGCCGGTGGCGGCGCTCGCCCAGGCGGTTCCCGAGCCGCCGCCGGAAGACGCGCCGATCACCAAGCTCCCGAAGATCAAGCAGTTCGTCGAGGCGATCTATCCGGCCGACGCGCTCCGCGATCGCATCGCCGCTCAGGTCGTCTTGCAGATCGATCTCTCGGCCGAGGGGACCGTGGAGGACGTCATCGTCGTGTCGTCGTCGACGGCGGCGGAGACGCTCTCCGCCACGACCGCCGCCGCGCTGGGCGTCGTGCGCTCCTCTTCGGTCGCGGACTGGGGCTTCGTGTCGTCCGCGACGACCGCAGTCGCGCAGATGACGTTCGAGCCCGCGGAGGCGGGCGGCGTGCCGGTGCCGGTGCGCATCCCGTTCACGTACAACTTCTCGCTGCCGCCGCCGCCCTTACCGCCTCCGCCGCCGGTGGGGACGGCGACCGTCGCGGAGCCGGGACCGGGCATCGTCAACCTCTCCGGTACGCTGCGCGAGCGCGGGACGCGGACATTGGTCGTCGGCGCAGTCGTGACGGTGTTCAGGAACGAGGGCGAGGAAGCGAGCGGCTTCGAGTCGGTCACGAACGACGAGGGGCGCTTCGAGTTCTTCGACCTCCAGCCCGGCGAGTGGAAGGTCCTCGCGGAGGCGCCCGGCTACTACCCGCTGCGGACGGCGGAGACCGTCGTCGTGAACCAGGCGACCGACGTCACCTATTACATCGAGAAGGGCAGCTACAACCCGTACGAGATCGTGGTCGAGGCGACGCGCGTGAAGAAGGAGGTCAACCGCCGCACGTTGACCGCCGCGGAGATCGTGCGCGTGCCGGGTACGCTCGGTGACCCGGTGCAGGTGGTCGAGAACCTCCCGGGCGTGGCGCGCTCGGGCGGCGGTCAGATCATCGTGCGCGGCTCGGGCCCGGGCGACACGGGTGTGTACGTCGACGGTGTCGAGATCCCGATCATCTATCACTTCGGCGGCCTGAAGAGTGTGCTGCCGGCGGACGTGATCGAGTCGATCGACTTCTACCCCGGTAACTTCTCCGTGAAGTACGGGCGCGCGACCGGCGGCATCTTCGACGGTCACATCCGTCGGCTGAAGCCGGACCAGGTGCATGGCGCGGTCGACGTGAGCCTGCTCGACGCGTCGCTGTTCCTCGAAGCGCCGATCGGCGAAGACGCCGCGATCGCGGTGGCGGGGCGACGCAGCTACATCGGCAACGTGATCAGCGCGGTGACGCCGGACGACGCGAACATCGCGCTCGTGAACGCGCCGGTCTACTACGACTACCACCTGCTCGCGAACTGGCGCCCCAGCGCGAAGCACGAGCTGCGCGGCTACTTCCTCGGGTCGGACGCCACGTTCGAGCTTCTGTTCGAGAATCCGGCGGAGTTCAGCACGCAGGTGCAGTCGTCGAACCTGTCGCTCGGCACGAGCTTCCAGCGCGGGACGGTCGAGTACAACTACACGCCGAACTCGAAGATGCGGAACAAGCTGCTCGGCGCGGTCGGTCACGACAAGGCGGAGTTCCGCTTCGGGGAGCAGTTCCGGTTCCTGCTCGACTTCTTCTCGTTCCAGGTCCGGAACGCGTTCGACTGGGAGATGGAGGACTGGCTCACGGTGACGTTCGGGCTCGACTATCTGTCGACGCTCGCCGACGTCGAAGTGCTCGCGCCGTTCCCGCCGCGCGAGGGCGAGCCGGTCGGGAACACAGACGTGCGCGAGACGCTGTTCACGCGCGTCGAGGGCCAGTGGACGCACAACATCGCGCCGTACGTCGAAGCGGTGATGGAGTTCGGCGATCTGCAGCTCGTGCCGGGCGTTCGGTTCGACTACTTCCAGGACACCGACAGCTTCAGCGTCGACCCGCGCATCGTCGCGCGCTACGCGCTCACGAAGGAGTGGACGGCGAAGGCGGGCGTCGGGATCGTGCACCAGGCGCCGCAGCCGGGTGAGACGGACCCGGTGTTCGGCAACCCGAACATCTCGTTGATTCGCGGCGTGCAGTACTCGGTCGGCGCGGAGTGGCAGCCGCTCGACTACATCAAGGTCGACGGCACGCTGTTCTACAAGGACCTGTACGACCTCGTCGTGCGCGTGCCGGCGCCGCTCAACCTCGACAACATCGGGGTGGGTCGGGTGTACGGCCTCGAGCTGTTCCTCGAGCACAAGTTCCACGAGAACTTCCGCGGTTGGCTCACGTACACGCTCAACCGCGCGGAGCGCCGCGACGCGCCGGGCCAGCCGTACCGCCTGTTCGACTTCGACCAGACGCACATCGTCGCGCTCGTCGCTTCGTACATCCTCCCGGAGAACTGGGAGCTCGGCCTGCGCTGGCGCATCGTGTCCGGCAACCCGTACACGCCGTTCATCGACGCCGTGTACAACGACGCGCTCGACCAGTACGACCCGGTGTCGGGCCCGGTGAATTCGGGGCGCCTGCCGCTGTTCCACCAGCTCGACCTGCGCGTCGACAAGTCTTGGGTGTTCGACTACTGGAAACTCACGGCGTACCTGAGTTTGATCAACTCGTATAATCGCGGGAACACGGAAGGCTTCCAGTACAGCTTCGACTACTCACAGCGCACGCCGATTCAGGGGCTGCCGATCTTCCCGATCCTCGGGGTGCGAGGAGAGTTCTGATGATGCGCCGAATCCTCGCGCTCCTCTTCGTCCTCGCCATGTCGGCGCCGCTCACCGCTTCGGCGCAGGAACTCTTGAAGCCGGCGGCGCGCCAGGGCTTCTACATCGGCGGTGGGTTGCGGCAAGCGTTGTTGACCGCGACCGACGACGACATCGGGAACCTCGGCCTGTTCCTCGGCGGCGGCTTCACGCTCCGCTTCGGTCAGGTCGTGAACGACCTGCTCGGAGTCGGCCTCGCGATCAACAACACCGGCGGGAGCAACGACGAGTGGGCCGGCGGCTTCGGCGCGCTTTCGCTCGAGATGCAGTTGACGCCCCTGCCCGGCGAAGACTTCGCGGTGCGCGGCGCGATCGGGGTGGGCGGCGGCGGCGTCACGCGGTCGGACCCGGAGCTCGAGACGGACGACGAACCGTCCGGCGCGTTCGGCGCGTTCTACACGTTGGGCGTGAGCTACGAGCTCTTCCCTTGGTACGAAGCCGAGAAGTACGAGACCGGCGGCTTCGCGTTCACCGGGTTCCTCGAGGGCTTCTTCTTCCCGGGCGGCGACCTCGTGACGGGCGGCGTGATGCTCGGCCTCGAAGTGACGTACTGGTTCGGGTTCCAGAAGAACCGCCTCGAGCTCCCGCCGGACGCCGCGTTCGTCGAGGATTGAGGCAAACGTCTCGCTTCGCGACGAAAAATCCCTGTGACATCGGTTGGTTGGCCGACCCGCCGGCTCGCAACGGCCCGCGTCGATCGCCGATAATGGCGGGGACGCGATGACGTCCGTACACCAGGTCGAGGGCCCCTGGCGCGCCGTGGATCTCGAAGAGGCCCGGCAGAACCGCCACTTGTTGATCGGCGGGCAGTACCAGCTGCTCGCGCCGCACGGGACGGACGGCCCGTTCGATCGGTTCGTCGCGCGTCAGGTCGCGTCGGCCGGTATCGCCAAGCGCGTGGACGTGAAGCGCATCCTGAAGACGGATCACCGCTACGACGTCGGCCGCGACATGCTCTTCGACGAAGCGCAGGCGCTCCTCGCGATCCGCCACCCGGGGGTGCTGACGCTCGTCGACTTCGTCGAGGACAGCGAGGGCGCACACCTCGTCCACGAGCCGGTGGACGGCGCGACGCTCGACGTCGCCTTCGAGCACCTCCGACGCCGCGGCGTGACCTTCGCGTTCGAGACGGCGGCGTACCTCGCGTCGGAGATCGCCTGGACACTCGTCGCCGCACACGGCGCGAAGGACGCGACGGGGCGCTCGCTCGAGATCGTCCACCGCAGCCTCCACCCGCGACACATCATGATCACCGAGGACGGCGCGACGAAGGTGTCGGGCCTGGCCTACGCGCAGATGCGCCACCGCGCGCAACCGATGACGAACCACGGTCGGCTCCGCGGCGCGCCGGCGTACTTCGCGCCGGAGTACATCGCGGGCGAGAGCTGCACGACCCAGACGGACGTCTACGGCCTCGGCGTGATCCTCTTCGAGATGCTCACGGGGCGCGAGTGCTTCCCGGGCGCGACGATCCACGAAGCGCTCCAGCGCATCGTCACCGACGGTCCGGACTACGGCCTCCTCGCGGACGCGGACGTCCCGGAGGAGCTGCGCCGCATCGTCTTCCGTGCGACGGCGTTCGCGCCGGAGCACCGCTTCGAGGACGCGGAAGAGATCGCGCTCGCGCTCGACGGCTGGCTCGCTCGAGTCGGCGGCGTGGTGCGGCCCTGGATGGTCGCGCGCTTCCTCGCGCGCGCGGGCGTGTTCGATTCGGACGCGGAGGACGCGCCGGTGTTCGCGCCTCACCCTTCGCCGGACGTGGAGCACCCGGGCCCGTACACGGAGACGCTCCGCGAGGCGCAAGCCGTCGTCGCGATCGACGACCTCATCGACGACGAGCCCACGCAAGGCATCATGCGTCGCGTGGTCGACCATCGACGCGAAGAGTCGACGCCGATCTACTTGGTGCTCGACTCGGACTTCGAGCCGATCTGATCCGCGTACCGCGCGCCGAGCCACGCGGCGATCGCTTCGAGCCCGGCGGCGTCCGTCGCGTCGAACGCGGCGGGCTCGTCGGAGTCCACGTCGAGCACACCGAGGAGCGCGCCGTCGGGCGTAAGCACGGGCACCACCACTTCGGACAGCGTGGACGAAGAGCACGCGATGTGGCCCGGGAACGCGTGGACGTCGTCGACGAGCTGCGTCTCCTTCGTGCGCGCCGCGGCGCCACACACGCCGCGGTCGAACGTGATGCGCAGACAACCGTGGCCGCCCTGGTAGGGCCCGATCACCAGCTCGCCGCCGACGTTTCTGTAGAAGCCGGTCCAGTGGAAGTTGTCGAATGCGTGGTGGAGCTCGCACGCGACGGTGGCCATGGCGGCGGTCCAGTCGTCCTCTTCTTCGAGGATCGCGCGGATGGTGTTGAACTGTCGTGCGTACGCGGCGGCCTTGTCCATGTCACAGCCTCAGGTCGAATTCGGTCGTCCCGAAGGAGCGACCGTTGATGAGGATCTCCACGGCGTGGCGACCCGGGTAGTACTTGCGGGTGCTGATCGGGCGGACGCGGTGCTTCTTCGACACGGCGATGCTCGCGCCGGCGTCCAGCTCCGCCGTCTGCAACTTGAAAACCTTGGGGCGTCGTGAGCCGTCCGCCTTCACGTGGTGGACGGCGTAGTCGATCACGAGCGCCTGTGTCCGCTTGGCGGACGAGCGCACGACGAAGTCGATGTGAAGGTCCTCGCCGAGCGCGATTCCCTTCTTCGACAGCCTGAGGCCTTCGACCTCGACCCGCACGCGCGGATCGAACCCGAGCACCGCGAGGGCCTCGGGGTGCTTCGCCTTCACGAGCGTCCGCAACGCGTGACGGACGATCCAACGGCGCTCGTCCGACGCGCCCTCCAGCCACGCACGACACACTTCGATCACACGATCCGGATCGGACTTGGTGAGATCGTTCAAGTGGTTCGCGACGGAGCGCCGCACGGTCTCGGACGGGTCGTCGCGGAGCGCTTCGAGCAGCGCGAGCACCGGCGCGGGGTCGTCGTCGAAGACCGTGAGACGCGGCGCCCAAGGCAGACGCGGACGCGTCCCCTCCGAGACCAAGCGCCGCACGTGTTCGTCCTCGTGCTCCACCCATCGCCGCAAGTGCGCGAGCACGTCGTGCGGGCGCGCCGCGAGGAAAGGCCGAATCGCGAACTCCGCGGTGAACAGCGAAGTGAGGTGCGGGAGCGCGGCCATCGATGCGTCGAAACAGTCGAGCCCCTTCACGCCCACGAAGTCGTTGACCGGCCACCCCGCGAAGTCGTGTTCGATCCCCGGCGCGCGCGTCCACCCCTCGCGCGCGCGGACGAGGACGCCGATCGCCTCCGCGGGATCGTCCGGGAGGTAGCGCGCGAGCGCTTCGATGATCGCCTGGACCCGCGCCTTGAGTTCGAGCGACGCGAAGTCCTTGGTCGCGGTCCGCACGAAGCCGCGCGCGTCGAACTCGGCGACACGCGCGATGTTGTCGGCGATGCACCGGACCGCGGGGCGATCCAGGCGGTCCTTCATGATCGACGACTCGCTCACGACCGCAGCTCCACCTCGCGGGACTCGAGCTCGCGGCGCTCGACGGCGTCGTCCGTGCCGAGCCGGAGGAAGTGGACCGCGTTGAGCTCCACGCGCCCGAGCGGGCCGAGCATCGCGGCGTCCGGTCCGCCGCGTTTCAACATCGTGATCTCATCGAGGCAGGCGCGGAGGTCCTTGCGCCCCTGGTCGTGGACGCCGAGGAACTCCGGCGTCGCGAGGCACACGCGACCGAGCAGCAACAGGACGCGCGCGCGTGTGAAGGCGTCGCGCGCGGGCTCGCGTCGCGCGTGGTCGAACGCGCCGAACGCTCGCGACAAGAAGCTCATGAGCTCGGTGCTCGGCTCGAGCTTCGCGAAGTCCGCGCGGATCCGGATCAACAGGATCGTGCCCCACAGCGCCTCGATGAAGGGCTGCGTCCCGGCGTCGTCGCGGAGCCGCTGGATCCAGGCGAAGGCCTCTTCGAAGCGCTCCTCGAGGAGCAGCGCCTCGCCGTACGCCTCGCGGGCCTCGGTCGTCTCGCGCGCCTTCGGCGACAGGTCGCCCCACAGCTCCACCGCCGCGGCCGAGTCCCCCACCCACGTGAGGTGTTGGAGCAGCGCGACCGCGCGCTTCGCGACGTTCGGCTTCGCCTCCCACGCGGCGGTCAGCTTCGCGCGCGCGTCCGGCTCGTCGAGCGTGGCGGCGCGCGCCTCGGGGAGCGGGTAGAGGAACGGCTCGGAGTTGGTGGTGTCCGCCTCGAGGCTCGGGAGGATCGCGTCGACCTCCTGGCGCAGACGACGCCCGCGCGACACGGCGAGATAGCGCCCGAGCGTCTCGCGCCCACCGCGCAACAGATCGAGCGCGCGCTTCGGGTCGCCTTCCGTGAGCACGCGCGAGAAGAAGTGCGAGACCTCGTCGCGCACCAGCGCGCGCATGTGTCGCTCGAAGATCTGGAAGCGTTCGATCACGAGCGCCTCGGCGCCCTCGCCCGCCTCGCGCTGCGCGTCGCGGATGATCTCGGCGACGCGGAGATCTTCGTACCCGTAGCGCTTGGTCTTCCCCTCCTGCGTCGGCTTCAGGAGCCCGGCCGCCTCGTAGTCCGAGATCTTCGACTCGTCGATCTCGAGGCGCGCCGAGAGCTCCGCGCGCGTGATGGGTTCGTGCTGTGTGCGCGCGCCCTGGCCGAACAACTCACCGGAGAGATCGAGCTGACGCGCCGACTGCCCGAGCTTGCCCTCGTCGAGGACCTTCTTGATGACACTCAGCGGGAGGTAGCTCTCGGTGCGGAGGCGCTTGATCAGCTTGAGCTGCTCGACGTGCGTCTCGTCGTAGTAGGCCATGTTGCGGCTGGTCTTCTTCGGCTTCCGAAGCAGGCCTTCGCGCAGGTAGAAGTGGATCGTCTCCTTCGTCGTCCCGGAGCGACGCGAGAGCTCCGCGATGCGCATCCCTTTGGGGCGTGTCGCCATCGGGGCGGATACTGTCAGCCAACGAGACGGGTGGCGAGCACTCAGTTGGGCGGTACGGTCTCGAGGAGGTCCGGCGAACACGCGTAGGACGCGTCGAAGATCGTCTGGTCGTACGCGTCGTCGAGCGGGGTCGAGTCCGACAGCTCCACGCGCTCACCGTCGATCACGACGTACCCACGGATGAAATTCCCCGCGCCCTGGTACATCCCCGACGCCACCTCCAGCTCGGCCGAGTCCACACGCACGGCGAACGTCCGGCCCTCGCTCGCGACGCGCGCGTCGACGTCCGTCACGGTCACGCGCGGCGCTCGGCCGACCGGCGTCACGACGTCGAACACGCCGGGGCGCTCTTCGTTCTCGCCCATGATCGGGACCAGCTCGACGTGCCCAAAGCCGCGCGCGATCTCGATCTCGATCCGCGGGGTCGCGACGTCGCGCGAGAGCGTCCACAGGCGGTAGCCGTCGAACGTCGCGTCGAACGCGTCGAAGTAGGGTTCGCGCGTGACGGGATCTACGGTGGTGCGCCCGGTCTCGCGCACGATGATGCCGGTCGCCTCGCGCGCGCCGGAGACCGTGACGCGACCGCCGACGTAGGTCTTGTCGCGGTGGCAGTCATCGCCGACTGCTTCGAGGCTCGACTCCTCGAGGACACACATGGCGACGGCCGTCGTGACCGTACCCATCTGGCCTTCGGCTGCGCTCGCCTGGACCGCGGCGTCGGCCGACTCCACGCCGCAGACGTCGTCCGTGACGACGCGGCCACTGGCCGTCGCGAGCACCAGCGCCATCGCCCGCGCGACCTCCGGCCCGAGGCGCTGCCGGAACGAACACGCCTCGGGCGGCGTGGGCCACTCGAGGTCGGCTTCGCACGCGAACGCGGCGTCGAACTCGGCGGCGTCGAAGTCGGGGTCGAGGCCGCCGTCGTCGGAGGGGATCGTGAACGTCTCGGAGTCGGTGACGAGCGTCCCCGCGAGCGAATTGGTGCGGTCCGCGACCGTCCCCGCGACCGCGTCGAGTTCGAGGCGGCGGACGGTGAGGTCGTACGTGTCGTCGCCGTCGAGGACGCGGACCTCGGCGTCGATCAACTCGACGCCCTCGAACGCGGCGTGGTTCGTCGCGCGGGAGCAGGCGCCCTCGTCCGGGTCGAGCGCGAGGCGCGGGCGCATCGTCCCCGAGAGCGTGCCGCGTCGGATCAAGAGCGCGGGTGCGTCCGAGGACGTGCGGACGAGGAAGTCGGTGAGTTGGGCCGTCAACGTGAACGCGACGCCGTCCGCGCGGGTGGGGACGACGGCGTCGCCCTCGAGGTCGCCGGTGAGGTAGCCGTGGACGACGCGCTGACCCGAGACGACGGCGGCGCCGGAGATCGTGGTGCTCACGCCGTTGCAGTCGGGCGCACGTTCGAGATCGTCGAAGGCGAGCGAACACGAGGACACCGCGAAGGTCGCCGTCCCCTGCGCGCCGATCTCCGCGTCGTAGGTCGGCGCACGTTTCGAGCCGAAGCCGCAGCGCGTGTCCTCGTCGACGAGCCGCGCCACGTTCGCGAACGCGAGCGGCACCAACCGCGCGACGCCGTCCGCGACCGGCGCGTCCGGGTGACACTCGTTGCCCTCGCACGCGCAGTCGTAGTCGACCGGCAGGCTCAGGTGTTCGTCGCAGGCGAAGCGGGAGACGAAGTCTTCGCGCGCGTACGTGTCATCGAGCGCCTTCGAGACATCGCCCGGGACCTCGAAGCGTTGGCCGCCGATGTCGAGCGTCCCGCCGTACGTGTTCTCGCTGCGCGCGCCGCGGCCGATCTGCCCGCGCAGCTCGGAGGTCGAAACGAAGACGACCGCTTCACCGTCCTCGCGCGCGAGGAGGCTGGCGCCGTCGTAGACGAGGTTGGTGACTTGCGCGTCGGGCGTGGGGACGGAGCAGAACGCGGTGTCCTTGCCCTTCGCGAGGCGCGGCCGGACGACCGCGGAGAGCGAGCCCTCGCGCATCACGAGCTCGGCGTCGCGCGCTTCGTAGCGGGCCGAGAAGCCGTCGAGGACGACTTGCTCCAACACGATCTTCGCGGCGTCCGGACCGGCGGGGATGATCGGATCGCTCGATCGATCGGTGACGATGCCGTCGATCTCGAGCGTCGCCGTGACGTGCGCGCGCCCCGAGAGGCGGATCGGCTCCGCGCCGCAGCCATCGAGGACGGTCTCGATCGAATCGAACCCGAGCGCGCAGTCCTCGACGCGATAGACCGCAGCGCGTCGTTCACCGAACGCGCCGGTCACTTCGACGGCGTCGCGCACGGCGGGCGCGTCGAAGCCGCAACGTGTGTCCTCGGAGAGCTCGCTCGCGAGCAAGGCGACTTGCAACAAGCTGAGGCGCGCGATGCCCGCGACGTCCTCTTTGAAGCCATCGTCGGCGCACCCGATCAGGAGTGGGAGCGCGACGACCGCGGCGACGTTCCTCTTCACCACGGTTCCAGGGGGCCGCGCACCCGGAGCCGCTGTCAACGTGGCGGCGATGCCTCACCGCGGACCGACGGTCGTTCGACGACTACGCGCACGCGACTTCCGATCGCGGGGCGCGCGCCGACATACTCGACCTCGTCGAAAGGAGTTCGCCCCTTGTACAGCACCGCACTCGTCCTCACCCTGTTGGCCGCCCCGAACGCCACCACGAAGGGCGCCCCGTCCGCCTACGACATCGCCAAGCGCGCGCACGACAATAACAGCGTCGGCTTCCGCGGCGAGAAGCTCACCTCGAGGATGGAGCTGTTCGACGCCAAGGGCGAGCGCGTCGCGAGCTACGAGCTCATGACGTTCAACCGCGAAGGCGCGCAGCAGAAGGACCGCGTCACGAAGAGCCTCGTCCGGTTCACCGGCCCCGCAGACGCCAAGGGCACCGCGCTACTCACGCACGAGACGAAGGGCGGCCAGGAGAGCCGCTGGCTGTACATGGCGGAGACGCGCCGCGTGAAGCAGATCGGCAGCGGCAGCATGAGCGCCTCCTTCAAGGGCAGCGAGGTGAGTTACGAGGACATGACCCTCGAGA
>JAUHYN010001331.1 GCA_030426505.1 bacterium
GCTTCGCCGACTCCGGCCGCGTCTCGTCGAGATCCACGGGCGTCATCTCGGCGGTCGGCATGCGCGCGAGGACCTCGCGGGTCTGGCTCGAACCGTCGTCCGCCGTGGACTCGTCGACGACGTCGGACTCGTCGATCTCTGCCGTGGGGAGATCGCGTTCGGGTGGCGGCAGCTCGATGCTCCGCGTGGGGCCCGCGTCGTCGAAGTCGCTGTTCCACTTCGGCGCGACGTTGGGCGTCTCGATCAGCGCGACGTATACGGCCTCGCGGAACTCCTCGATCGAGTCGAAGCGCAACTTGGGTTGCGGTGCGAGCGCGCGAACGAGCGCGTCGTCCACGGCGGGCGGGACCTCGGGGCGAATGTCGCGCGTCCGCGGGCGGACGCCCCGGAGGATCCGCTTCATGATCTCGATCTGCGTGTTGTGACGACCGAGCGGGATGTGCGCTGGCAGCTGCGCGCCGGTCTCGTCGTACGCCCAAGCGCGACGCAACGTGAGCGCTTCGTAGAGCACGACCGCGAGCGCGAATTGGTCGGTGCGCCCGTCGGTGGCCTCCGATCGGATCTGCTCCGGCGTGACGTACCCGACCGAACCGATCACCCGCCCGACCGTCGTGGGATCGACCGTCACGCGGTCGAGCGCCTTCGCGGCGCCGAAGTCGAGGACCGACAGCGAGGGAGGATCGCGCGGCTCGTTGACCATCACGTTCGCCGGCTTGAGGTCGCGATGCACGACGCTCTGTCGGTGGGCGTAGGCGAGCGGCGCGACGATCTGGTTGAGGAGCCACGCGATCCCCGCGAGGGGGATCGGGCGCTCGCGTCGTGCGTGGCGGACGAGGCGCGCCTGGAGCGTCTCGCCGCGAATGAACTCCATCGTGAAGTAGCGCTCGCTCGTGCGCGTCCCGTCGTGGAAGACGCGCGGGATCGCGGGGTGGTCGAGCGTCGCCAGGATCTCGGTCTCCTGCTCGAAGCGCTGCCGAATGACGGACGCGTCGATGTGCTCGTCGTGGAGGAGCTTCACTGCGACGGTGCGCTGCGTCGCGAGATCGACGCCGCGCCACACGGAGCAGAACCCGCCGACGCCCAGGCGCTCTTCGAGGCGGACGTGCCCGTCGACGATGTCGCCCTCTGCGCGCCCCCCCATCCGTCGGGCATCGTAGCACGCGCCCTCGGCACGCTAGCTCTCAGCGACCAGCGGGCAGCCGGCAGCTCCTCGGTGCGACGCTTCAGCGCCTGATGCGCTCGGGAAATCTTGCTGCGGACTGGAAGCTATCTGCTGGGGGCTGCTAGGGCTGGCAGTACGTCGCCGAACCGCACACCCCGACCGAGCAGCCGGTCGAGCCGCGGGGACAGCGGCACTCCTCGGGACCGAGTCTGCACTCGAGGCCGTCGCCGCACATCACGCCCGGTTCGATGATCGTGATCGGGTGACAGCGGGCGTCGTCGTTCGGGTCGTCGCGGTAGCACTCGTAGCCGTCCACGCACACGTTCGTCAGTTCGCACGACTCGTTCGCGGCGGTCGGCACGTGGCACGTGCCCACGCCGCACTTCAGGCCTGCGGCGCATTCACCCGGAAGGCAGGTCTCGTTCTCGGCGGCGAGCGGCGCGCAGGTGTCGTCGGGACCGCAGCGCCCGGACTCACAGCTGAGGTCGGCGAAGAGGCCGCGGCAGGTCTCGCCGTTCGCGAGGGTCGGCCGGGTCATCGGCCCGCAGTAGCGCGCGACCGGGAGGCGACCGCCGTACTCCGCGACTTCTGCGCACGTCGCGTTCTGCATCTTCGCGACGCACGCGTCGTAACCGGCTTGGTCGAGCGCGATGCCGGGGCCGGTGAGGCGGCCGTCGAGGAGCGAGCCGAGGATGCGGCAGTCCGACGCGTTGCCGGGGCAGCACTCCATCTCGCGCTCGCACACGATGCGCGCGAGGCGGTCGCCGACGGACTCTTCCTCCGCGCCGCCGTCGCGCGCGGTCCCGGCGTCGGCGGGGACGCCCGCGTCGCGATCGGGATCCGGATCACCGGGATCGGACTCGGGGCATGCGGCGAGCAGCAGGAGGAGGGGGAGCGCGAGGCGTTGAATGTGGGGCATCGACCGCGCAACAAATCAAGCGGTGGTCACCGCGGCAACGTCGTGGCGGCGCTCACGAGATGACGGACGCTGAAGACTCGCAGCGTTCAGCGGACGCACCCGAGATCGCCGAGCTCCGTCGCGATGCGATGAGGGTGG
>JAUHYN010000169.1 GCA_030426505.1 bacterium
CCGCGTTCGTTCTCGTGCATCGTCGCTACGCAGTTTGGGAAGGGCCCTCGTGGCGCGTCGCCGCGTTGGGTGTCACCGGCGCGCTCGTCGGCGGCCTCGTCTGTCGCTTCGCCGCGGTACAGGACATCGCGTTGTCGAGCGTCGACACCATGTCGTGCTTCGGCGCGGTGATCGGCGCGCTCGCGTTCCTCGCTCCGTCTCCGAACCGCGCCCACGCTTCGCCGTCCGCGCCGACTTCCGCCTGATCCCACTGTGACCGTTTGGCGCGCGCTTCGCCCCGCCGGGGCGTTCTGCCGCAGCGTCGGACCCCGAAAACGAACGGAAAACACGTGGCACGTTCGAGGCAAAGGAGGAGACCCGTGAAGCAGTCGGAGGGGAGGACGGTCGCGACGCGTGACGCATTCGCCCAAGGCGAGTGTGTCTCGGACCCGGAGGTGCCCGAGCGCCTCGGTCCGTTCGAGGTCGAGTCCGTCCTGGGGACGGGCGCGATGGGCTATGTCTACCGCGGACGTCACGCATTGCTCGACGCGCCCGTGGCCCTGAAGGTTCTCCGGCCCGAGTACGCGGCGCACCCCGGCGTGCGTTCGCGCTTCCTGAGAGAGGGTCGCACCCTCGCGCGCCTGCGCCACCCGAACCTCGTCCAAGTACGCGACCTCGTGGAACCAACCGCGACCTCGCCCGGGTACCTCGTCATGGAGCTGCTCGAAGGCGAGACGCTCGCGCAGCGGCTCGATCGCGTCGGCCCGCTCTCCGTCCCGGAGGCGCTCGACTTCGCCGAACAGATCGCGGCCGCGCTGTCCGAGGTGCATGGCGCGGGCGTGGTCCACCGCGACCTCAAGCCGTCGAACCTGATCGTCGTCCAGGACGAAGCGGGCCGCGACGTCGTGAAACTCCTCGACTTCGGCGTCGCGAAGGGCCTCGACGGGACGACCCTCGGCGGGACTCGCCCGGGCGTCCTCGTCGGGACGCCATCCTATATGGCGCCGGAGCAGGTCCTCGGCACCGGGGTCGATCAGCGCATCGACATCTACCAGTTCGGTCTCGTCCTCTACGAAATGTTGGCGGGCATCCACCCGTGCCGTGAGCAGCGCCTCCCGGACGTGTTGCTGTGGCACACGACGGAACACGCGGTCGACCTCCCGAATCACGTGCCCGCCGAGGTGAAGGCGCTCATCGCGGACTGCATCGCGATCGACGCGGACCGTCGCCCGCAGCACGTGAACGTGATCGCGCGCCGCCTCGCGGAAGCGCCCCGTGTCGCCTTCGCGACGGACCTCCCCGCGGTGCGCGACGCACTCGTAGGATTGGAGGCGCTCGACGAGGACGAAGACGAGCGCGCGCAAGGGGTCCAGGTCGAAGCTGCGACGATCGTCCCGGTCGCGCGGCCCGCGTTCGCCGCGATCGAAGCTCCGCCGGTCCCGACGATCACGACCGACGCGTGGTTCGACATGACCGAGGTCCCCACCGCGCGCTTCGACGTGCGCGTCCCGCCGGCGCTGGCTGCGGTCGAGGCGGACCCGTCCGCCGAAGCGCGACCGCCTCGAGCGTACGCGCGACCGCCGCGCGTCACGGAGCCCGCCGAGGCGCCGTCGGGTCCCAAGTCGATCCCGCAGTGGGCGACCAAGAACCCGTTCTGAGAGGACGCCATGATCCGCACCCTCGCCGCGATCCTGGTGTCACTCGCGCTGGCCTCCAACGCGTGGGCCGGTGACGTCGAAGAAGCCAAGGCCGCCTTCGAGCGCGCTGAACGCGCCTATCGCTTGCGCGACTTCGAGCGCGCGCTCGAGGGCTACCGCGCCGCGTACGCCGCGTACCCGAAGCCCGAGCTCCTATTCAACATCGGCCAGGCGCAACGTGGCTTGCATCGGTGGCGCGCCGCGATCTTCTCGTTCGAGCTCTACCTGCGCGACGCTCCCGACGCGCCCGACCGCGCCGAGGTCGAAGCGCTCATCGCGAGGCTCGAACGCGAGGCCTCGCGCGCCGACGCCGCGCGCGTCGCCGCGAAGCCGAAGGTCGCGCCGCCCCCGCCGCCGCCTCCCCCGAGCGCTCCGCCCCCTCCGATCGTCGCTGACGCCCCGCGCGAGGACGAGGACGCGCCCATCTTCGAGAAGTGGTGGTTCTGGACCGCGGCGGGCGCCGTCGTCCTCGCCGGCGCGGTCACGGGCGTGGTGCTCGCCGCCGACGGCGAAGGAGGCCCCCCGGGGACACTCGGGCGCTTCGACTACCGGTGAAACCGTATCGGGGTGAGGCACCCGCCAACGTTCTGTGGACGCGGGCGTCACACCGGCTCATCGTCGAAGGTAGATGTCCGACTCTTCGAGCGACGCGCTCGACCCGCTTCGCCGGTGTGCACGATCGTTGGGGGCGATCGTCGAGGACGACCCCCGACGCATCATCGTCCGAACCCGGGCGGGTCGTGAAGTGACCTGCGCCCGCACCGGTCACGACGACGAACCCCAGATCTCGATCGGCGTGAGTGCGCTGATCCCGCACGCCGGTGTCTTCATCGTACGGCGCCCGGTCCACTGGTCGCACCCGCAGGCCGCGAGCCGGGTCCGGACCGGCGACGTCCGCTTCGACGGCGTCCTCTCGTGTCACGGTCGCCCGGACGACGTGCATACGATGACCGGCCCGGACGAGCGGCGACTCCTGATGCAGCTCTTCGCGCGGCACGGCGCCTCGCGCTGCATCGTCGCGCCGCGCCGCATCCGCGTCCACGCGCCCCTGATCGACGCCGAACGCATCGTCGATCTCGCGCATCGACTCGTGACGCTCTCCGAGCTCTTCGCCGCCCGACGCGACGGCCTCCTCGGGCGCCTCCTCGCGAAGATCGTCGACGACCGTGCGCCGCGCGCGCGCTCGATCGCCGCCGAGCTGCTGTTCGAACGCGTCATCCCCGCCAGCGACGGGGAGCGCGTCGCATGCACGCACATGGCGCTCGCGGACAGGCTGCTCCCGCGACTCCGTGTCGACGCGATGATTCGCCTCCGTCGCCACGAACCCCAGGTCGTCCTCCCGACGATGCGCGCGCTCCTCGAGAGCCTCGCGCCATCGGTCGTCGCCAACGCGGTGCGGTACATCGGCGAGGTCGAGGACTTCGAGAGCCTCCGCGCGGTAGTCCGCGTGGCGAAGAATCCGGACCCCGAGGTCCGCCAGGCGACGGCGTGGACCTTGGGGCGCCTTGGCGGTGACGCCGCGGAGGTCGCGCTCATCGAGCTCGCGCCGACCACGCGCGAGGCGGTCGAAGCGCTCGGGCTCGTGGGCGGCTTCCGGGCGGTGGCGGCGCTGAGGCCCCTCACGCGCGGGGTCCGTCGCTCGGCGTCGTCGAAGCGCACGGCGCGTCGCGCGCTCGGCGCGATCAAGCAGCGCGTCGGGCCGGCGGGGCACGGTCGGCTCGCGATCGTGTGGGACGCGGGCGCGCTCTCGACGGCTGTCCTTGCGAGGCCCGACGTCGAGGAGTAAACCGACCTCGATGAACATCGATTCGGATCGGCTGTGGCGCTCCATCTCGGCGCTCGCCGAGGTCGGCGCGTACACGGACGAAGCCACGGGCCTGGTCGGCGTGAATCGCCTCGCGCTCACCGACGCGGATCGCGACGGTCGGCGCCTCGTGAAGAAGTGGTTCGAAGAGGCCGGGCTCGACGTCCGCGTCGATCGCATCGGCAATGTGATCGGGCGGCGCGCAGGCAAAGAGGACGTCGCCCCGGTCATGTCCGGTTCGCACATCGACAGCGTCCCGACCGGCGGAGCGTTCGACGGCGCGCTCGGCGTGCTCGGCGCGTTGGAGGTAGTGCGCGCGCTGAACGATCGCGGCCTCGCCACGCGCCGGCCGATCGAGATCGGTTTCTTCACGGACGAGGAGGGCGCGCGGTTCGGCACGGACATGCTCGGGTCCGCGACCGCCGTCGGACGCCTCGCGCTGGACGACGCCCTCGCGCTGACGGACCGCGACGATCTCACGGTCGGCGGCGAGCTCGAGCGCATCGGCTTCAAGGGCGACGCGCCGGAGCGCCTCGCGCCCCCGCACGCCTACGTGGAAGTGCATATCGAGCAGGGGCCGATCCTCGCGGCGAACGGGCGTGACCTCGGCGTGGTCACGGGCGTGCAGGCGATCTCGTGGCAGGAGGTCACGATCGTCGGCAAGTCGGCGCACGCCGGGACGACGCCGATGTCGCTGCGCCGCGACGCGGGCCTCGCGGCCGCGCGGATCAATCTGCACCTGATGGAGATGATCCAGAGCGGAAAGTACGGCGGCGACATGCGCGCGACGATGGGGCAGATCGACGTCGCGCCGAACCGTGTGAACATCGTGCCGTCGCGGGTGGTCTGCACCGTCGACCTGAGGAACCCGTACGACGATCTGATGACGAAAGCGGAGCGCGACCTCGCCGCGTTCCTCGAACACCTCGCCGCGCAGATGGGCGTGGAGATCACGGCGCGTCAGACCGCGCGCACCGCGAGCGTGGAGTTCGCCGGCCGCATCGTCGACCTCCTCGAGCGCAACATGACCGCCGCGGACCTGAACCACGAGCGCATCCTCTCCGGTGCCGGGCACGACGCGCAGGAGCTCGCGTCGCTGTGCCCGACCGCGATGATCTTCGTCCCCGGCCTCTACGACGGCATCAGCCACAACCCGCGCGAGCTCTCCACGCAGGAGGCGTGCGCGAACGGCGTGTCGATGCTGTACGAGGCCCTCGTCGCGCTCGCCGACGAGCCGTGATCGACGCGCGCATCGACGCGCTCTGGGGCGACGGCGCGGCGCGTGACTTCGCGGCGCCCGCCGTCTTCCACGTGACCGCGATCGGTTCGGCGGACGGCGCGCCGGTCGTCCTGAGGATCAACGCCGACACGCCGAGGAGCGAGACGGACCGGTTCGCCTTGTCCGTCGCGCGCGCGCGCGCCGACGCGATCGTCGCGACCGGCAAGATCCTGAGGGACGAGCCGTCCGAGCGCTTCGCGATCCAGGACCCCGCCATCGCCCAGTGGCGCCGCGACACGTTCGCCGCCGAGCGCGCGACGCTCGCGATCCTCACGTCGGGCCGCGCGGTCGACTTCGCGCACCCGGCGTTCACGGCCGAGCACCTCGCGCCGGTCGTCTTCACTTCGAACCCGGACCTCGTGGGCCCGCCGCACGTGGAGGTCGTCCACTGGCCCGTGCCGACGCTGCGCGCGGTGATCGAACACCTCTCGGAGCGCGGCCACGAACGGATCTCGATCGAGGCCGGCCCCAGCGCGGCGCGCGCGCTCTACGACCCGCCGCTCGCGCTCGACGAGCTGTTGTTGTCCGAGGTCGAGGGACCGCTCCCCACGAGCGTCGTGGGCGGTGCGTTCTTCGGCGCGGCCGAGCTGCGGAGCTGCTTCGCGCAGCGGAGCGCACCGGTCACCCGCACCGAGCACGACCGGACGTGGCGCTTCGTCCGCTACGTCAACGCGCGACGCGGACGCTCGCAGCCACCCCGCTCGCCTGCGGGAGGATGACCTTCGTGACCTTCACGGTCACCGCGTCGGCGAGCGGCGCCATCGACAACACGTGACGCCCGATGTCGTGCGCGAGCTTCTCGATCAGGCGCCACTCCCCGTCGCGCGACAGGCTCGTGATGGCGTTCGCGACCGCCTCGTAGTCGACGGCGTCGACGAGGTCGTCCGTCTCGATGCACTTCGTCATGTCGGTCTCGATCTCGAGGTCCGTCGTGACGACCTGCGGGAACGCGCGCTCTTCCGGTTGGCAGCCGAGGCGCACGGCGTGGCGGAGCCCATGAATGGAGAGGCGCTGCATCGCGCCTCCCATATCACAAGCCGTCGGCGATGCGCGCCAACATCTCGGTCGCGGGCCCACGCAAGTGGTGCTCGTACGCGCCGGAGAGCGGCGTCTCCTCCGGGTTGATCTCCACCAGCGTCGCGCCGGCCTGCTTCGCGATCAGCGGGAGCTGCGCCGCGGGGTAGACCACCGCCGAAGTCCCGATCGAGACCAGCAGGTCGCAGCTCTGGAGCGCGGACTGCGAGGCCTGGATGACGTCCATGAAGAGCATGTCCCCGAACCACACGATGTTCGGGCGCTTGAACGCGCCACACTCCGGGCACTCGAGCTCGACGAGCGGCGACTCGCGCCCGCGGTCTCGCCACCCGCACCGATCGCAACGCACCTCCCACAGCGAGCCGTGCAGCTCGAGGACGCGCTGGCTCCCGGCGAGCTGGTGCAGACCGTCGATGTTCTGCGTGATGACCGTGACCGAGGGGAGCGCAGCCTCGGCGCGCGCGACGAGGTCGTGCCCCGCGTTCGGTTTGCACTTGCCGACCAGGTCGCGGCGGAAGTTGTGGAACTCCCAGACGTACTCCGGGTCGCTCTTGAAGGCGTTCTCGCAGGCGCAGCGCTCGTAGTCGTACTCGCGCCAGACGCCGCCCGCGCCGCGGTACGTGGGCACGCCGCTCTCGGCGGACATCCCGGCGCCGGTGAAGAAGACGACGTTGTCGTAGTCGCGCAGGCGGAGGTCGGTCACGGTTCGCTCCCTGCCGCGGTCGTGCTCGAGGCCGTCGCGGTGTCGGTGTTCGCGCGCCGCCGCTCGAGGAGCGCGCGGCCGATGCGGCCGTTCGGATCGTCGAAGCTGCCGCGGTTGAGGCGTACGACGGAGCGGTCGGGCTCGAAGCGCAACACGAACGTCACGTGACGCTCGTCGTTCGAGATCGCGCGGAGTGCGGCGAGGGCGTCGAGCAGCGCGTCGCGACCGTCGACTTGGATCTCCAGGGTCTCGGCGTCGCCGCCCAGCTGCGCGACGGTGTCCGCGGTGCGGCGCGCGATGTCGCCCGTGGCCCCGACGGCGTGGATGCGCACTTTGCGGACTTCGTCGAAGTCGAGCTGCTTCTTCACCGGGAGGCGCGACAGATCGAGATCCTCTGCGACGACGTTCGGGAGGGTCGGCGGCCACAGGTAGTAGGCCGCGACCGCGGCGAGCACGACGAAGTAGGCCCACGCTGCGCGGGCGAGCAGGCGATCTCGCTCGATGGCGCGCACGACGCGCGGATGATCCTCATCCGTCGCGGCGATGACAAGCGAGTGAAGCGAGTCGTTCGCCGTAGCGCTCGATCGTGGGTGCGCCGAGGGGTCGGGTGATCGCGCGCCGATCCGCGCGGAGCGGCTCCGATTGCGTCAGACGCGCCGCGAGGGCGTCCACCAAGTCCTCGCGCGCGTAGCGGTACTCCGCGGGGAAGCGCTCGACGTAGGCGAGGTCGTCGGGGACCAGCGGGCAGGCGCCCGCGTGGGTCGCTTCGAGGACGGCCACGCCGAAGAACTCGTGGCGCGCCGTGGAGACCACGAGATCCGCGCGCGCGAGCAGCGCTTCGTAGTCGGCGCGCGGCGCGGGGCCCAGGTGGACGAGGCGATCCGCGAACCGCTCCGCGGCGCGGTCGAACGCGGCGGGCCAGCGCTGGTGGCGTTCGCCGGCCACCGCGAGGCGGAACGCGATGCCGCGCGCCTCGACCGCCTCGAGTGCGGCGAAGAAGGCGTCGGGATCCTTGTCGTGTTCCCAGCGGTGGTTCCACAGGACGAGGGGAGGGCCGCCGTCGCTCGCGGCGATCGCCGTCGACGGGAGCAGCAGCGGGACCGGCATCACCGACGACCGCGCCTCGATCGCCTCGATGAAGTCCGGGGGGACGGCGTCGGGCATTCGTTTCAAGAGAACGCGGCCGGCGTCGAGGAACGACCTGAGGTTGTAGTCGCTGTTGAACCAGCACTCGGTCGCCGCGAGGCACGAGACGAGCTGCGTGAACCCGAAGTGGTGGTCGCGCTCGCGCTCTTCGCGGTTCGGGTACGCGAGTTGGTTCTCGTGGAAGTACAAGACGCGCGCGACCCGGGCGAGCTCGGGGCGGAGGCCGACGAGCTCCGCGAGCGGGACGTAGCTCGTGGCGAGCACGACGTCGACGTCGTCGAAGGCGCCCTCGTCGCGCGCCGCGAAGTACGCCGCGCTCCCGCGCATCCGCCACTTCCAATGCCGGCCCGGGAGGGTGAGGTTCCGCCAGTCGACGTCGACGTGCTCGGTGAGGGTCTCCGCGAATGCCGCGTGGGATCCGGCGAGGTAGGGCTCGACGAGCGCGACGCGGGGGCGAGCGGACACGTTGCGGTCCTAGCCGTTCGACGCGTCGGGGTCGAGCGGCGGCCGGCCTTGGCGCGCACCACGTCCGTACGCCATGATCCCCACGTGCGCTGGCTCTTCGCCTCGTTGGTGCTCCTCGCGTCCTGCGCGCCGGACCCGGTCACGCTCCGCGCGGACGTGCCGTTCGAGTCCGGCGACGCGAGCGCCCTCGTCGCGATCCTCCGCGCGGAGCAGCCCCCCGAGCTGCGCGCGTACACGATCGAGGACGGGCGCCTGGATCCCGCCTGGAACGTCGGGGTCGAGGCCGACGACAGCTGGACGGTCCAAGTGCTCGTCTACGACGCGCCGCTCGCGGACCTGCGTCTGAGCCCCGGCGTCGTGAAGCCGACGACCGACGACGTGTCACGGCCGCTCCCCACGCCCGACCGCGTCCTCACGCGACACCTCGCTGCGCGCACGCTCGACGACGGCTGGTCGACGTCGACCCCGATGGACTCGGCGCTCGAGGCCGTGCGGCTCCCGAGCCTGTGCGCGACGTTCGATCGCACCGAGGTCCGCCTCCCGACCGACACACCCGCGATGTTCCTCGTCGCGATCGACGACGAGCGCGCGCTCCTCGGGGACCTCGCGGGCGACCTCCACCTCGCGTACCCGGACGGGCGGCTCCAGAGCGTCACTTCCACGCTCGGCCTGATCTACGACGCGTACGCCGACGACGCGGGCGACCTGTTCCTCGGCGGCGAGGACGGCCGCGTCCTACGCGCGCGCCTGGTCGGCGACGCGCTCGAAGTGATCGACACCGAGACGATCGGCAACGACGACATTCTCTTCCTCGACGGCGACCGAGACCCGAGCGCCGAGGTCCGCTTCGTCCTCGACGAGGGGCTCGCGCGCAAGCGCGACGCGAACGGTTGGACGACCATCTTCACGTTCGGGCGCCCGCGCGGGCTCCTCGCGTACGGCGATCACGCGCGCGCCGTCGTCGGCTACAACCCGCACGCGTGGGCGATGGACCCGGACGAAGAGCTCGAGGACCTCGTCACCGCGAGCACGATCGCCGGCGGCGTCACCGCGCTCGGCGTGACCCCCCTCGGCGTCGTGGCCGGCACCGAGTACGGGCAGCTCTACCGCCGCAACGGCCAGGACGACTGGGTCTTCCTCGAGGGGCTCGACCCCGCGCTCCTCCAGATCCGCGGCATCGCGACCTACGAGGAGGGCTTCGTCTACGTGCGCCCCGACGGCTTGCTCCAGGTCGTGGGCGACGAGGCGTGCCCGTACATCACGACCGTCGCGGAGGTCGGCGACTCCGACGATCCGCAGATCGGCATCCCGGTCGAGGACGCCGCGCGCACCGGCGGGCGAGCGGAGCTGACCATCGTCGGGCGCGACATCGCCGTCCTCGGATGGCGCGGGCCGGAGTCGAGCCGGCGGAACGAGCTGTGGTGGCTCCGGCCGCGGTGATCACGCAGGGGCGTCGCTACCAGGCGAGGCGCTCGCCGTTCGCGTGCCAGAAGCCGCCGGTCGTCTCCATCGTCAACGCGTCGAAGCGCTCGATGAGATCGCGCGCCGAGTCTTCGGGCGTCACGTTGCCGCTCCCCGAGGTCATCTGCGTCTGTACGAAGCCGGGGTGCAGCAGGCCGACGGCGATCCCGCGGGGCCTCAGGTCGTGGGCCAACGACTTGGCCGCCATGTTCACGGCGCACTTCGACATCCGGTAGCCGTACATCCCGCCCGAAGTGTTGTCCGCGATCGATCCCATGCGGCTCGTGATGATCGCGACCTTCGCCCCCTCGGCGAGGCGCGGGAGGAGCGCGACGGTCGTACGCAGCGGGCCGATCGCGTTGACCTCGAACTGTTCGCGGATGCCCGCGAGGTCGAGCGCGCCGAGGCCGTCGAGCTGGAGGTCTTTGATGCGGGTTGCGAGGAGCTCCGCGCCGTCCGAGGCCACGTCGATCCCGGTTTCGACGCGGCAGCCGATCGCGTCGAGCTCGGTCGAGCTGCGCCGGCACGCCGCGACGACGCGGTCGCCCCGCGCGGAGAGTTGTCGCGCGAGCTCGAGGCCGATGCCACGGTTCGCGCCGGTGATGAGGAGGGTCGCCATGGGCCGCATCGTGGCGGCGCGCGGCGGTCGTGTCCACCGGGTCAGGGTTCGTCGTCGGGGCTCACCCCGTAGCGCTTGAGTTTGTCGAGGAGCGTGACCCGACCGACGCCGAGCGCGCGCGCGGCCTCGGAGCGGTTCCACCCCGATCGCTCGAGGGCCGCGAGGATCAGGCCGCGTTCGTACGCCTCGACGCGCGCCTTCAGCGCGAGCGGTTCGTCGGAGCCCTCCGCGACGCCGAGGTCTTCGATGAGGTCGTCCGTCGCGAGCGCGACGAGGCGCTCGACTTCGTTCTCGAGCTCGCGGACGTTGCCCGGGTACTCGCCCGCCATGAGCCGCGCGCGCGCGTGGGGGCCGAGGCGCGCGTTCTTGATCCCGAAGCGCGTCGCGTAGCGCTTGATGAAGTGATCGATCAGCGGCTCGAGATCCTCGGGGCCGGGTGTGCGCTCGATGACGAGATGGTTCTTGAGCACCTTGTCATCGGCCCGCCCGAGACCGGTCTCCTGTCGTGCCATGTAGGCGAGACGTTCATTGTTCTCGCGCATCGATGCCCTGACCGATTCGATGATTTCCTTGCGGGCATCGAGACCGCTCGATTGATACCGGGCGAATGCCTTCTTGGCTGCGCCGACTGCCTCATCGACCGTTCGAAACACGCCGTCGCCAAGATCGTCCACCTCGGCGTCGATCGCAGCGGCCGCCACGAGTGCACTCGAGGCCTTGCCTTCGATGTCACCGTGGGCGACGCGCTCTTTCACGCGTGTGATGATGCTTTGGATGTCGGCG
>JAUHYN010000170.1 GCA_030426505.1 bacterium
CAGGCTCTTCTGGGCCCGCATCTCGAAGCCGGAGTACGTGTTCACCACGTACCACTTCATCTTCGGGTTGGTGTTCTTCGGCGGCTCGGCGGGGGCCTCGGGCGCGGCGTCGCCCTCCGGGGCGGCCTCCGCGGCCTCGGGCTCCGCAGCCTCGGCCTGCGCCTCGGGCGCCTCCGCTTCGTCGGACTCGGTCGCCTTCGCTTCCGTTTCTTCCTGGGTCTCTTCTTCGATCACGAGGGTGTCGTCCTTCACGCGGAGTAGATGAAGCCGGTCAGCTTGGCCCAAACCAAGTCGAACACGCCGAGGATCGCCGCGATCACGAGGGTCGTCACGATGACGACCACCGTCGCGGTCTGGGTCTCCTTGCGGTCCGGCCACGTGACCTTCCGCAGCTCGGCCACCACTTCCTCCGCGAACGTGTAGGACGGGGCGTGTTTGAGCGCAAAGATCACGGCCCCGACGCCGACCAGCATCCCGAGCAGCGTGCTGACCGTGAACTGGTTGCCGAGGATCGCGGCGTCCGGCAGGTCCGCCGCGTAGGCGATCGCGCCGAAGATCTTGGCGAACGTCGCCCACAGCAGTCCGCCGGCTGCCAAGAACGAGAAGATGACGAATCGTTGGTTACCTTGCACCGTGATCTCCGAGCTTGTTCGCGAGTCCGCCGAGGGGCGTCGAACAGGGCAGGAGGGATTCGAACCCCCAACATGCGGTTTTGGAAACCGCCGCTCTACCAATTGGAGCTACTGCCCTATCTGTCGCCCTTCGCTTCGACCCCTGGGTCCCCCTCGCGAAACCGGCGTTGTCTAGACGATCCAGGGTCCGACTGCCAAGGAAAAACAAGCCTACAACCAGACTCGAACTGGTGACCTCTTCCTTACCAAGGAAGTGCTCTACCGACTGAGCTATGTAGGCGGACGAGCGGGAGACGAGGTTCGAACTCGCGACATCCAGCTTGGAAGGCTGGCACTCTACCAACTGAGTTACTCCCGCGTACCGCATCGTTCTCGAGTCAAAGAACTCCCCGCACGCTCGACCCCATCCCGCGATGAGGCCGGTCGTCCGGAGAATGGAGGGAGAAGGATTCGAACCTTCGAAGGCGAAGCCGCCAGGTTTACAGCCTGGTCCCTTTGGCCACTCGGGCATCCCTCCGAGCTATGTATCTAACCGTGATCGCTGGCTATCTCGACGAAAGCTGGCGATCGGACTCGAACCAACAACCCGCTGCTTACAAAGCAGCTGCTCTACCGATTGAGCTACGCCAGCGCGAGCCCCCCACACCGAGGACGTGCCAACGCACGCCCTCCCGATGAGGGAATGTGGTCATTAGATAGATTGAGGCGCACTGTCAAGCGCGCTGACGCCGCGCCTCGTACAAAAGGATCCCTGCGGCCACACTCGCGTTCAGGCTGTCGAAATCGGCGCCGAGCGGAATCGTGATCTGCATGTCGCAGGCCTTCGCGAGGCTCGGCTTCACGCCCTTCGCCTCGCTCCCGATCACCAGCCCGAGCGGCCCGTCGAGGCGGGCTTCGTGGGCCGGGGTCCCGCCGAGGATCGCCGCCGCCGTCCACACCTCGCGCCGGGACAGCGCCTCGATCGCATGCTTCAGGTTCGTCACGCGCGCGATCGGGACGTGCATCGTCGCCCCCGCCGAGGCGCGCACCACCGCGGGCGTGATCCCCGCGGCGCGATTCTTCGGGATCACGACCCCGTGCGCCCCGAGCGCATACGCGCTGCGGATGATCGCCCCGAGGTTCTGCGGATCCTCGATCCCGTCGAGCAGCACCACGAGCGGCGCCTCGCCGAGCTCCTCGGCGCGGTCGAGGATCTGGTCCACGTCGACCGGCTCGACCTCGCCGGGATCCACACTCGCGATCACGCCCTGGTGCGCGCCGCCCGACGCGCGCCGGTCGATCTCCTCCTTCGGGACGTAGGAGACCGGCACGTTCGCCTTCTTCGCCGCGTTCTTGATCCGCGAGGTGGCCCCGCCGGTCGAGCGCGCGAGCCACACCCGATCCACGCGGCGCCCGGACTTGATCGCCTCCAACACCGGCTGGACGCCGAAGATCACTCTCGGAGAGCTCATACGTTGGCCTGCGCGATGTCCTCGACGATCCGATCCGCCGCCGCGGCCGGGTCCTTCGCGAGCCGGATCGGCCGCCCGACCACGACGTACGTCGCGCCCGCCTCGACCGCCTGCCGCGCAGTCATCACGCGCGACTGATCCTGTACCTCGTCGGCCGCCGACCTTATCCCGGGGACGACGAACACCGTCCCCTCCGGCAGCGCGTCCTTGAGCGCCGTGACCTCGTGACCGCTCGCGACGATCCCGCCCGCGCCGCCGTCCACGCTGATCTTCGCGATCCGCATCGCGAGCTCGGAGATCGGCCGGTCGAACCCGATCGCCTCCACGCTCTCTTGGTCGTGGCTGGTGAGGATCGTGACCCCGAGGACGATCGGCGGCGGCAGCCCCGGGATGAGGGTCATCTGGCCGAGCTCGCGGAGGACCGCTTGGATCATCTTCTTCCCGCCCATCCCGTGGACGGTGAACATCTTCGTCCGCAGGCGCGCGACCTCGCGGGCGGCCCCCGCCACGGACACGGGGATGTCGTGGAACTTGAGGTCCAGGAAGACGCTCGAGCCCATCCCGTGGATCAGATCCATCACGAGCGAGCCGGCCGACGTGAAGAGCCTCGGACCGACCTTGAACATCCCCACGTGGGGCGCCAGCGCCTTCACCAGGCGCTCTGCTTCGTCGATGTGGTCGACGTCGAGCGCGAAGATCAGGCGCTCTCTGGGTTCCTTCGGGGGTGCGTGTCCGAATAGGCGGCCGTCTGACAAAGCGCGCGAAGTCTAACCGAACGTCTCGTCCGAACCTAGCCGCGAGTGTGCGCCGAATGGTAGGCAGAAGGCGTGGAGTCGCTGTTCTCCAGCCTGCCCGTCGCGATGATGGTCGGCATCATCGTGGTGATCGGCGTGTCGCAGTTCCACCGGGTCGCGGGCGCCATCCTCTCGGTCGTCTTCTGGGGGATCGTCGCGGTGGTCGGGTCGTACGGCTACCAGCAGGGCCACTCGGTCGGGCTCCCCGGCATCCAGTTCCCGTGGTGGCTCTTCATCGGGATCTGCCTGCTGTTCGCGGGCATGCACTCCGCCGCCGCGTGGGCGCACATCCAGCGCAACAAGCGGCGCCAGGTCTCCTACGACGACTGAACGCGCTTGCTGTTCAACACGCTCGAGTTCTTCGTCTTCTTCTGCCTCGTCGCGCCCTGCGCGCTCGCGCTCGCGCGGCACGTCGTCGCGCGGAACGTCGTCCTCCTCGTCGCGAGCTACGTCTTCTACGGCGCGTGGGACGTCCGGTTCCTGGGCCTGATCGTCCTGTCCACCGTCGTCGACTACGCCGCCGCGCGGATCATCGAGCGCCACCGCGGGACCGCCCTCGCGAAGCGCGCACTGATCGTGAGCGTGACGACCAACCTCGGCCTGCTCGGGGTCTTCAAGTACTTCGACTTCTTCGTCACCAGCCTCGGCGCCCACGCGCCTTGGATCGACGTCGCGGTCCCGGTCGGCATCTCCTTCTACACGTTCCAGACGATGAGCTACTCGATCGACGTCTACCGCGGGCGCATCGAGGCGACGAAGGACCCGCTCACGTTCGCGCTCTACGTCGCGTTCTTCCCGCAGCTCGTCGCCGGCCCGATCGAGCGCGCTTCACATTTGCTCCCGCAGCTGTCGTCGCCTCGCAGAATCGAGCTCGCGCAGATCGAGTCGGGCCTGCGCCTCGTGCTGTGGGGGCTCGTCCAGAAGTGCGTCGTCGCGGACAACCTCGGGCGCTACGTCGTCGACCCGATCTTCGATCCGACGAGCGACGCCGGCGGCTGGATCCTCGTGGTCGGCGTCTACGCGTTCGCGTTCCAGATCTTCGGCGACTTCGCGGGCTACTCGAACATCGCGATCGGGTGCGCGCGGATCCTCGGCTTCGACCTGCGGAAGAACTTCGACAGCCCGTACCTCGCCGTCGACCCCAGCGACTTCTGGCGGCGCTGGCACATCAGCCTCTCCACCTGGCTGCGCGACTACCTGTACATCGAGCTCGGCGGCAATCGCACCGGCCACACCGCGAGGAACCTCGCGCTCACGATGTTGCTCGGCGGGCTGTGGCACGGGGCGTCGTGGAAGTTCGTGCTGTGGGGCGCGTACCACGGGCTGCTCCTCGCGCTGTTCCGCATCGACGTCGTCGCGCGCGCGTGGGGCGCGATGTCGCGCGGGCTCCGCGTCGCGCTGTTCTTCCAGCTCACGTGCTTCGGGTGGCTGATCTTCCGCGCGCAGGACATCGGCGACCTCCTCCACAAGATCGAGCGCTTCACGACGGACTTCTTCGTCACCTACGACCCGCACCTGTTCTACCCGCGCTGGACGCTCGTCTACACCGCGCCGCTGTTGATCGCCGCGCTGTGGAAGCGCGCGCGCGACGGCCGCCCACTCACACCGGGCGCGCGCGGAATCGTGTACGCGGTCGGCCTCTACCTCTTCCTCACCTTCGGCGAGTTCGGTTCCCGTGAGTTCATCTACTTCCAGTTCTAGGAACCTGCTCGTCGGCGCGGCGGCGTTCGTGCTCTTCGCGGGCGCGCTCGAGCACCTCCTGGACGAGCTCGCGGGGAGCGCGAGCACGAACGACACGTTCCTGCTGCACCGCGCGCACCTCGCGCAGCTCGAGGCGTCCGGCCCCATAGACGTGTTGTTCCTCGGCGACTCGAGCGTGCGCGCGTCGATCGATCCGAAGCGCTTCGAAGCGCTCACCGAGCGGCCCGCGCTCAACCTCGGCTTCGTCTCCAACGCCGGGCTCGTCGGCGACCTCTACTTCCTCGACGCCTACCTCGCGCGCCACGGCCCGCCCGCCGTCGTCGTCCTCGGGCACGTCCCGTGGGGCACCATGGAGGGCTTCCCGACCGACCTCTACCTCGACTTCTTCGTCTCGCCGACGTCCGCCGTGGAACACGTTCGAGCCGGCGACCTCGCGTGGCTCGACGGCGTCGATGCCGGCCTGAGATCCGTGTCGCGCGCGTACCGCCACCGCGCGTACGTGGCGGGCGCGGCGCGACCGTGGCTGCTGTTCGACTTCGACGGCGCCGACGCCGCACGCGCGGAGAACTCGGCGTTCCTCGCCGCGCGCGCCGAGCTCGGCTACTTCCCCGCCGAGGGCGCCTTCCGCGGCGACCCCCGCGCCCCCGAGTTCCGGATGGACGCCGCCCACCGCCGCGCGCTCGACGCGATCCGCGCGCGGCTCCCCGCGACGACGGAGGTCTACTGGTTGATCGGGCCCGCGCCCGAGGCCACCTCGTTCGACGCCGCGCCCGTACGCGCCGCGCTCCCGGACGGCGTCACGCTGCTGTTCGATCGCCCCACCCCGCTCGGTCGCGCGCGCATGGCGGACGCCATCCACGCCACGGCCGACGGCGCCGCGGTGATGACCGCGAGCGTCGCGCGCGCGCTGTCTCGGTGATCGCGCGTCAGCGATCCACGACCGCGAATGTCGCCCACCACGCAGGGTGCGGGTGCCGTGCGCGCACTTCGCGCTGCGCTTCGACGAGCGCGGTCGGCGCGTCGCTCGTTTTCGCCGCGCGGTAGAAGCGCTTCATCAACACCGCCGCGGAGAGGTCGTCGACGAAGCTCGAGGTCGCGAGCACGTGCTCCGCGCCGGCGAGGTGGAACGCGCGCACGAAGGAGACGATCTCTTCGCCCCCGAGGTGCGGCGAGTCGGTGAACGGCGCGAGCATCGAAAAGCACGCGCTGAGCACGACGAGCTTCGAAGCCGTCGGCGTGCCGAGCACCTCCAGCACGCCGACCTGACCGTCGCTCGTGAGGAGGCGACCGCCGAGCGGGTCCATGACGCCGCGGCGGTTGTCGGCGAGGATGCTGTGCCCGGCGAAGTGGAAGACGCCGTCGGCTTGGCCGAGCGCGGAGGTGAGCACGGCGCGCGTCACGCCGTCGCCCTTGGTGACCGCGGCGGACGGAAACTCTTCGCGGATGACGTCGAGCTCGCGGCGCGCGAACGGGAGCGGCCGACGCGTAGAGCCCGGCGGCACGGACGAGGCGCCGAGCGCGACGATCGGGACGTCGGCGACCGCGGGCATCGGCGACGCCAACCCACGCAACGCCGCGCGCACGTGCAGCGCGCGCGACGTGACGAAGCGGTCCACGACCTCGTCCTCGCCGTCGTACGGAAGCGCCGCCACGGCGACGTAGTGCAGCGGGCCATCGAGGACGAACGCGACCCGCTTCTTGTCGGCGAGGTGCGGCTTCAGCTCCGAGAGCATCGCCGTCGACAGGAACGCGTGCTCCTCGGAGAGGTCCGCGCGATCCGCGAGGAGCTGCGCGTAGTGCTGCACCCGGCGCACGAGTCCGGCCTCCTGGATTCGCGACGCGACCAGCCCGCCGCGCGTGAGGAGGAAAGTCGCGAGCCCCTGCTTCGTCACCGCGTACATCACGATCGCGCCGTCGGCCGGCAGGTCCGCCGTCACGCGATTCACGTCCACCGCCTCGAAGATGTCCGCGATGCGCGGCGCGCGACGCCCCAGCTCCTCGAGCGCGGCGGCGGCGACGGTCGCGGAGCGCGTGGTCTGCATCGTCGAAAGCGCCGCGAGCACCTCCGGCCCGCCGAGCGGGACGCGCGCGTCGGCGAGGAGCGCGAGCTGCTCCAACTGCCGACGACGCACCGCGACGGCGAAGGCCTCGCGGTCGCGGTCGGTCGCGAGGTACAGGCGCATCAGGTCGTCGAAGGTCTCGAAGCGGTTCGGCCCCTGGTCGCCGGGCGCGGCGCGGCCGGTCATCGTGGCGGCGACGGCGACGGCCTCGACGAACGACACCTCGGCGCGCGCGAGATCTCCAGCCCGCTCCGCGAAGCGCCCCTGGGCCTGGTGGATCTGCCAGGTGATGTCCCGGACGTCGAGGCGCTCGGCGAGCGGCAGCGCGGCGGCGTAGGCCGACTGCGCCGCCGCGTCGTCGCCCCGGGCCTCGGCGAGCTGCGCGAGCGCGAAGCGCGCCCGCAACTCGTTGTTGGTGTCGCGGGCCTGGCGCGCGTACTCGAGGCCACGCGAGAGCTCGCGCGCCGCTTCGTCGAAGTCGCGCTGCTGCGTGAGCGCGCGCCCCAGGTTCCTCAGGTCGTAGGCGAGCGCATACTTGTCGTCGAGGCGCGTGTCGATCTTCAGCGCTTTGCGGAACGCGTCGGCGGCGTCGTCGGGGCGCCCCTGCTCGAGGTACACGTTCCCGAGGTTGTTGAACTGCGTCGCGACCTCGCGCGGCTGGTCGATCGCCTCGGCGATGCGGCGCGCGGTGGAGAGGTAGTCGATCGCCGCGGCGAAGTCGCGCTGACTCATGGCGACGAGGCCGCACACGCTCCGCGCGAAGATCTCGAGGCGCTGCACCTCGCGCTTCGACGGGACCTTGCCCTCGACCTTCTTCTTGGCGGTCGCGTCGCGGATCAAGCCGTACAGCTTCGTGGACATCGCGAGGCTCTCCTCGCACCGCACGCGGCCGCGCGCGTAGTCGCCCCGGTACCAGGCGACGTTCGCCGCCTCGATCACGCCGGAGAGCTCGCGGGTCGGGAGGCCCTTCTCCGCCGCGGCGGTCCGCGCGGCGTCCGCGAACTCCGTCGCGCGGGTGAAGTCGCCGCGGCGACGCGCGACGCGCGCGAGATCGATCAGGCCGTCGATGCGCGCTTCGTCGTCCTTCGCGAGGCGCATCGCGCGCTCGTAGGCGCCCTCGGCCCGCACCGGATCCGACAGGCTCGTGAGGAAGATGTGACCGACCTGCTCGAGCGCGAGGTTCGCCTCGGCCGGGCGCTTCGCGCCGGGTTCGTACGCGCCGAGCGTCTGGTACAGCGCGATGGACTTCTCCATCTGGGCGGCCGCGGCCTCGAAGTCCAGCTTCTCCCGGTAGTGACGCGCGAGCTTGAACCACGCCCGCGCGACGCCCTCGCGATCACCGAGCGCCTGGAGGTCGGCGATCGCGGCCTCGAATGTCGCCTCCGCCTTCGTGTAGTCGTGCGCGCGCGAGTACAGGTACGCGAGGTCGGCGCGCGTGTCGGCGACCTGCGACTTGTCCTTCTTGTTCTTCGCGGTCGACGCGAGGAACTCGACGAGTCGTTCCATCGCGTCGGCGGCACGAGCGGGGTCCTTGAGGTTGTCGCTGAGCACCCCGACCAACGCGAGCGACGCCGACTTCACGTACTTGGGCGCCCCCGCCTCGAACTGCAGCCGAATCCAGCGCTCGAGCGCGGGCACGACCGCTTCGTACTCTTTGTTCTTCAGGCGCTCGATCGCGTAGCGCCGCGCCGGCGTGACCTGTCGCTTCGCGTAGGCGCGCTGTTGCGCGGCGTCGAGGCCCGGGGCGCCGACGAGCGTGACGAGGTCGACCTCCGGCGCGGACCGGCGCTCCGACTCCAACGTCTCGGCGAGCGCGCGCGCGAATGACTTCTTCTTGGCGCGTTCGAGGAACTGCTCGACCACGCGCGCCGCGACGGAGCGCGACACACGCGCCGGGACCACGAGCGTCGTCGCGTGGCCGTTCATCGCGAGCGGGAGGTCCAGGCCGATCGTCGTCTCCGGCGCGTAAGGGGCGCCGCCGAGATCGCGCCCCTCGACGCGCGACAACACGAGGACCCGCGACGGGACGTCGAAGCCGACGAGCGAGACCTCCTCGCCGAATCGATCCGCGATCGGCGAACCGAACGAACCGATCGCCGTGGTCGCGGTCGCGATCGAGACCGCGCTGCGCTCCAACGCGTTCGGTTCCAGGAACAACGGCGCGTCGATCACCACCGTCTGCACGGCGCGCTCGGCGACGCGTTCGACCGCCGACCGTTCGTCGAGCGAGCGGTGCTCACCGAGCTGCAGATCCTTGGTCCGCTTGGCGGCGCGGAACGCGGAGGCCTCATCGGGGCCGAGCACTCGCCCCGTGACGAGCGGCGCGTCCGGCGCGGTCGAGACGACGAGGCGCCCCGTCACGCCGACGAGCTGCGCGGCCGAGAGTTGAGGCAGCGCCGACGGCGACGAGACGTGCGCGACCGCGAGGCCCTCCGGCGCGACGACCACGTGCGGGAGCGTCCCACCGAGGAGCGCGGGCGCGAGGATCAGGTCTGTCTTGCCGACGAGCCGGGCCGCGATCGGATCCACCAGCGCGGCGCGGAGCCTCGAGATCGACTCCGAGTCCGCGTAGCCGCTCTCGAGCGCGACGTGCAGCGCCCCGAGCGCGTCGCGCGCGTCGTCGAACCGGACCTGCGTCGGGACGATCGCGAGCGCGGGCGCCGTCGTCGACCCGTCCACGAGCGCGAGGTGGACGCGACCTTCGTGCGGAAACGGCGCGACGATGATCTGCCGCGGCGTCAGATCCGCCGCGATGAAGTCGGGGTCCGCGGGCACGCGGAACAGGCGCAGGTACCCCGCCTCCGTGAGCTCCGCGACGGCGAGCTCCTCGAGCTCCGCGAGCGCCTCGCTCGTCGACGCGATCTGCGTGAGGAGGGCGTCGTGGTCCTCTTCCGGCGTCGTGATGTCGGTCGCCGCGAGCCGACTCCGCAGCTCGTCGAGGTGATCGAGGAGCCTCCGGTAGCGGACCGTCGCGGTGCGGTCGTTCGTGGTGCTGGCGTTGTCGAGCTCGACGCCCACCGCGGAGGTCCCGTGGACGAGCAACCAGCGGTCGACCGCTTGGATCGCGAGGTTCGTCTTCCTCGCGCCCAACGCCGCGCCCGCGACGCGCGCGAGCAGGCCCTCGTACGCGCCGCGCGCGTCCGCGTAGACGTGCGGCCCCCGCGTGCGCAGCCACTGATCGATCTCGCGCGCGCCCGTCGACGTGCGCGTCCACCCGTCGGCCAACCGCACCGTGGCCTCGAGATCCGGCCGCCCGATCCGCACCGCGATGTCGCGCGCCGCCGTGACGTACGCGTCCGACAACTCGCGCGTCGCCGCCTGGGTCTTCGCGGTGCGCGCGAGGCCGATCAGCGACGCGACGTACACCGGCCCGCCGAGCCCCGGCCCCGCGCCCGCCGCTTCGCGCGCGGCGCGGTCGAAGGCCTCGTAGGCCGAACGCAGCGGTCCGGTGGGCGGCGTGCCGTCCTTGGTCGCGTCGCCGAGGACCGCGTCGAGCCTCGCCAACGCGTCCGGCAACTCGGGCTCGGTCGCGCGGATCCGGCGGTGCGCGAGGTCCAGCCACATCAACCCCTGCGCGTGGGCGAGCCGGGCGCGCACGGCCCGCGCGTCGAGGAACGCCCGCCCGAGCACCGGGACGTGCATCGCGATCGACGAGGTCTGGGCGATCGCCATCGTGGAGGTGAGCGCGGGCGGCAACGTCGCGAGGAGCTCGTGCTCGAGGAGGAGCGCGCCGGTCGTGGCGCTCTTGGTGCCGGACAGCTCCTCGAGGATGGTCTGCCGCGCGACCTGGAGCGCCTCGGCGTCTTCGCTGAGCGGCCACCCGAGCGCGAGCTTCGCCTCGGTGCGCGCCGCGAGGACCCGCGCGTAGTCGACGACGAGCGACGCCCGGTCGAGCGCGAGGCGACTGTCCGCGAACCACCGATTCACCTCCGCGAGCGCGACGTCGTAGTGCTGGAGCGCCTCGAGGCCGTGGCCGCGGTCGAGGCGGGCGCGGGCCTCGCTCGCCACCAGTCCGATCCGCTCGCGGGCCTGCAGGAGCGCGACGGGCTCGGAGGGGATCATCAGCGACGTGGGGATCGTGTCGAGGATGTGGTCCGTCGCCGCGAGTCGCTGCGCGCGCAGCGCACGCGCGCGCGAGCGCTCCCCGTGGGCGAGGTGCGTGACCTCGGCGAGCGCGAGGTTGAGATCGAACTCGGCCTCCGCGCGGAAGCCGTACTGCGCGCTCGTGAAGTTGCCGATCGCCCCTCGCCACAGATCCGGGGTCTTGAGCCCGGTGGACCCGCGGCGCGCGAGGAGGTGACGCGACTTCCTCAGTTCACGGAGGAC
>JAUHYN010000171.1 GCA_030426505.1 bacterium
ACGATCAGGGTACACACGCGAGGAGGCCCTCCAGGTAGTGGATCGCGGCGCGGGCCTGGATCTCGTCGGCGTCCTCGTTCTCGCGGCGGTCCTGCGCGGTCATCACGACGTAGCGCTTGTCCTGCACCGGCGGCCCCCACGCGACCGGCGACATCAGCGTGAAGATCGCGAGCGTGGGGCGCCGCATGAGGAAGGCGAAGTGCATCGGGCCGGTGTCGTTCGTGACCACGGCGTCGGCGCCTTCGAGGAGCGCGAGCAGCGCGCCGAGATCCTGGTTCGCGTAGACCTCGGCGCCGGGGCCGATCGCCTTCGCGACTTCGCGCGCGAGCTTGCGCTCATCCGGCGCGCCGCAGACCACGACCGATCCCCCGCGCTCTTCGGTCACCCAGCGGCCGACGCGCGCGAAGCACTCCGGCCGCCACCGCCGCTCCTCTTGCCGCGAGCCGGGGACGATCACGACGCGCGGTTCGCCCGACCACATTCCATTCGAGCGATCGCGCGCCTTGTCGGGGATCGCGAACGGGATCGCGAACGAGGGCGAAGACACACCGAGGCAGCGCATCGGGAGGATCTGCGTGCGGGACCAGTGGCGATCGGTTTGAGTGCGCGTGTCGAGCGTCCCGAACGTGAGCCCCGCCTGCGCGGCCGTCTCGTGCGAGGTGATCCACCCGAGCCGGTGCGTGGCCTTCGAGGCCTTCACCCACCGGCGCCCGTCGACGTCGGCGCGGGCGGTGAGCTCGATCGCGACGTCGAACTTGCGCCGCGCGAGCTTCTTCTCGAGCGCCGCGGCCGCCTCCTTCACCTCGGCCGCGCGCCACGGCGACTTCTTGTCGCGGGGATCCTCGGCGCCGAGGTCGAGCGCCTCGGGGAGGACGTGGAGCTTCCACGGGACATCGAGGTATTTCAGGATGCGCGCGGCGCCCTTCTGCACCAGGACGTCGACCGAGCCGGCGCCCGCGTCGAAGAGCGCCTGGATCGCCGGCGCGAGGAGCACGGCGTCCCCGAGGGCGCGGAACAGGTAGACCACCAGGACGCGCTTGCCCTGTAGGTCGATCGGCGGGCCCGGATCGCCGTCCCCGAGGACGGCCCGCCCGGGGGCCCGCGCGCGGCGAATCGCATCCATGAGACCCATCGTCGAGGGCGCGGATCGTCGCGCGATGGTCGACCGATGGCGAGCCCAAATCCGACGCGGCAGGCTGGAGTCCGCATGAGTGACGCGCGGATTCAGACCTTCGCCGAGTTCTGGCCCTACTACCTCAACGAACACGCCAAGCCGGCGACGCGGTGGTTGCACTGGGTCGGCACCAACATCGCCGTGGCGACGCTCGTCGCGGCGTTCGTGTGGGGCCCGGCCTGGCTCGCCGCGGTCGCGCTGGTGCCGGGCTACGCGTTCGCGTGGGTGTCGCACTTCTTCATCGAGAAGAACCGCCCCGCGACGTTCACGTATCCGGCGTGGTCGTTGATCGCCGACTTCAAGATGTGGGCGCTGATGTGGACCGGCCGACTCGGGCCGCACCTTCGTCAGGCCGCCGCTTAGCGGTTCGCGTCGCGGTCAGCTCGCTCGGGCGTTCCAGAGCGTCGCGGTGATCGCGGCGCACGTCGCGACCATCGCGATCAACAGATAGAACACCGCCGGCCACCCGTACGTGTCGGAGACGTGGCCGATCACCACGCCGGTGAGCGCCGCGCCGATCGCGCCGACGCCGTTCACGAACCCGGCGACCGTCGCGGCCGCCTCTTCGCTGCCGAAGTCCATCGCGGCGGTGCCACTGATCAGCATGTCGGGTCCGAAGAGGAAGAAGCCGACCAACGCGTAGGCGACCCCGATCAACGCGAAGTTCGCGGGCGCGATCTGGAGCAGGAGCAGCATCCCCATCAGGCCGACGAGCATCACCACCGCGGCCGGTGCGCGGCGCGCGCCGAAGAGTTTGTCGGAGAGCCACCCGCCGAAGACGCTGCCGGTGAGGCCGACCATCGAGAACGGCACCTGGAGGTAGCCGGCGTCCTCCGGGCTGAACGCGAGGCCCTCGACCAGGTACACGCCGATCCAGAAGAGCAGCGAGTAGCGCACGAACTTCAGGCAGAAGTACGCGAGGCCGAGCGTGATCACGCGGGCGTTCTTCAGGTGGACGAGGCTGCTCGCCCAGCCCGGCTTGGCCGCGCCGGGGCTCGAGTGGGACGCGGTGACCGTCGCGAGGCCGACGTCGCGCGGGTGGTTGCGCATCACGAAGACGATGACGCCGCCGACGACGATCGCCGTGATCGCCGGGACGAAGAACGCCGCCCGCCACCCGAAGCTCGCGAGCATCACCGCGGCGAAGCCGGTCGCGATGGCGTCCCCGGCGGGGTAGCACGTGCCCCAGAACCCCATCACGCGCCCGCGCATCGAGACGGGGATCCAGTTCGTCATCGCCTTCGTGACGGACGGCCACCCCATCGACTGGGCGAACCCGTTGATGCCGTAGAGCGTGGCCATCACGACGATGGTCCCGGACAGACCGAGTCCGACGGACATCGACGCCGAGAGCCCGAAGCCGACCGCGATCATGATGCGGGGGCCGATTCGATCCGTGAGGACGCCGTTCGTGAACTGCCCGATCGCGTAGACCGTCAGGTAGGTCGTGATGATGATGCCGACGTCGGTGTTGTCCCAGCCGAGCTCCTGCATGAAGGCCGGCTGCGCGACGGGGTAGTTCTTCCGGGTGAGGTAGAACGTCGCGTACGTGAGCCACGTACAGACGAACATGACGACGCGCCACTTCTTCAGCTGGGTCGCGCGCTGCGAGGGCGTCCAGGCCGCGGCGGCGGAGTCAGCCATCGCGCTCGGGCGTAGCGCGGCCCCGGCCGCGTGGCAATGCATCACGCGTGACGCGTACGCGACAGCGGCACGAGGAGCGCGAGGAACGCCACCGAGAGGCCCACGCCGACCGCGAACGCGGTCGAGTAGCCGACGCGTTCGGTGAGCGCGCCGGCCGCGGTCGACACCGGGAGCTTGCCCCAGACCTCCACCGCCGCGAGGAGCGTGAAGTGCGTGGCGCCGATCCGCGGATCCACGCGGGACATCATCAACGCGAAGACGGTGGTGGTGAGGAGCCCGCCGAAGAAGTGTTCGGCGGTGGTGATGATCGCGACCGCCGCCTCCGACGGCGCGGCGTCGACCGTGAGCCACCACTCGCCTGCGAGCGGGAACACGCGTAGCGCCGCGGCGATCGCGACGGCGATCAGCACGGGCCGGTAGCGGGCGAGGGCGCCGCCGCACACCGACCCGGCGATGCTCGCGATCATGCCGTACGTCCCCGCGAGGACGCCGATGCGCTCCGCGGAGTAGCCGAGGTCGACGAGGAACGGCTTGTACATCGCGTCGATCACCGTCTCCCCGAGTTTGTAGGTGCCGACGACGGCGAAGAGCCACGCGGCGCCGGGGAGGCGCAGCGCGTCGAAGAGGCGCGCGAGGACCGCCGCGAGTGAAGCGTTCTCGCGCGGCCGATCCGCGGCGTCGGTGGGGAGCGCGAACGACAGCAACAAGACCACGACGAAGAGCCCGGCCATCATCACGAACACGCGCGGCAGCCCCGCGGGACCGGCGAGCGCGACGAGCACGCCGCCCCCCGCGATCATCCCGATCTTGTAGCCGACGACCTGCGCCGCGTTGCCCGGGCCGAGCTCCTCGGTGGAGAGGATGTCGACGGCGAGGCCGTCCACGGCGATGTCCTGCGTGGCGGCGAGCGCGTTGAGGCCGAGGACGAGGAGCGCGAGGACCTTCAGATCGTCGATCGACAGCCACGCGCCCGCGAACGAGGTGAGCGCGAGGAGCGCGAGGAGCGCCTGGATCCACCGGCGCCGCTCGCCGAAGCGATCCACGAGCGGCGCCCACAGGGGCTTCAGCATCCAGGGGACCGCGAGCACGCCCGCGAAGCCGATCGCGGTGAGCGAGAGGCCGTACTCGCGCAGATACGCGGGCAGGGCGTTGGCCTGCAGTCCGAACGGCATGCCCTGCGCGAGGTACAGCGCGCTGAGCAGGAGGATGCGGCGAGCCCGGTCCACGTTTTACGATCCCTTTACAACCCATTTACGGACGGCAGACCACCGTCCGGGGGAAGCTCCTTAGGGTGAAGGGCGAAAGGGGACCGACCGAAACCATGAAGCACACCGCCGCCGCCACCTTCCTCGCCCTGGGGCTCGTCGCCACGAGCGCTGAGGCCAAGACCCTCCAACTCTCCGCCGAGCTCGGGCGCCCCGTCCTGCTCGCGGACCAGAAGAACATCGACTACCTCAAGATCGGCGTCACCGGGTTCGAGCGCGAAGACGCGAAGCGCACGCCCGTGAACCTCTCGATCGTGATCGACCGGTCGAGCTCGATGAGCGGCGACAAGATCGCGAAGGCCCGCGAGGCCGCGCTGCTCGTGCTCGAGCGCTTGAGCACCAACGACATCCTCTCGATCGTCGCCTACGACAGCGGCGTCGAAGTCCTCGTCCCCGCCACCAAGGTCACCGACCGCGAGATGATCGAGACGAAGATCCGCCGCATCCGGCCCCGTGGATCGACCGCGCTGTTCGCCGGCGTGAGCCGCGGCATCGAAGAGGTCCGCAAGTTCCTCGACGACGGGCGCGTCAACCGCGTCATCCTGCTGTCGGACGGCCAGGCGAACGTGGGCCCCAGCTCCCCGAACGAGCTCGGCCGCCTCGGCGCCGCCGCGGGCAAGGAAGGCATCGCCGTCACGACGATCGGCCTCGGCCTCGGCTACAACGAAGACCTCATGGCGCAGCTCGCCCGCCGCAGCGACGGCAACCACGCGTTCGCGGAGAACGGCGAGGCGCTGGTGAAGATCTTCGGCTACGAGCTCGGCGACGTCCTCTCCGTGGTCGCGCAGGAGCTGTCGATGACGGTCAAGCTCGCGGAGGGCATTCGCCCGGTGCGCGTGCTCAACCGCGACGGTGAGATCCACGGCCAGGAGGTCGTGCTCGGGCTGAACCAGCTCTACGCGAAGCAGGAGAAGTTCTTCCTCCTCGAGGTCGAGGTCGGCCCGCACGCGGCGGGCACCAACCTCGCCGCCGCCGATGTCACGCTGTCCTTCGCGAACATGCAGAGCGGGAAGACGGAGCGCGCGAGCGACTCGGTGCAGCTGTCGTTCACGCGCAGCAAGAGCGAGGTCGCGCGCGCCGAGAACCGCGCGGTGATGGTCGCGGCCGTGGAGTCGATCGCCGTGGCGCAGAACCGCGAGGCCGTCGCGCTCCGCGACCAGGGCAAGGTGCAGGAGGCCGAGAAGGTCCTCCGCGACAACGCCGGTTGGCTGCAGAAGGAGGCGGTGAAGTACAAGTCGAAGCGCCTCGACTCCTACAGCAAGAGCAACATGGACGACGCCAAGAACCTCGACGGGCAGAGCTGGAACAAGCGGCGCAAGGCGATGCGGAAGTCGCAGCACGAGCTCGACTTCCAGCAGTCGTACTGAATCGGGAGCCCCTTTTTGCGCGCGCGCCTCGCCGTCGTCTTCTCGGTCCTCGTCCTCCTGCCCCTGGCCGCAGTCGCTTGGCTCGTGGTTCGGATGCAGGCGGACGAGCGCCGCGTCGCGCAGGCCGAGCTCGCGCGCGTGTTCGAGGGGCGCCTCGCGGATCTCGACCAGACCATCGAAGCCGCCAACGACGAACTCGAGCGCCAACTCACGCTCGTCCTCGAGGGCACCGCGGACACCACCGACGCGCGCCGCGCGCGGATCCGCGACGAGCCGCTCACGCGCCAGATGTTCGTGCTCGACCGCGAAGGGCGCCTCGTCTTCCCGCCCGACGATAGGACCACCAGCACCGACGAGCGCGACTTCCTCGTCCGCACGCGCGCCATCTGGGACCGCCGCGCGATCCTCTACGACCGCCCCGAGGAGACGACCGCGGCGAGTCAGGTGAAGGGCCGCGGTGACAGCCTGCTCGAGCTCGCGGAGCGCCGCGGCTCGGGGTGGGTGACCTGGTACTGGCAAGAGGGCCTGCACTTGTTGTTCTGGCTGCGGCGACCGGACGGCGGCGTCCACGGCGTGGAGGTGGAGCGGATCGTCCTGCTGTCGCGATTGATCGGCCGGCTCCCGGACGTCGAGGTCGACGGCGGCCGCGTGGTGCTCGAGGACAGCAAAGACGACGCGGTGTACCAGTGGGGCAGCTACGAGCCCGACGGTGCGCCGCCGGTCGCGGTGCGTACGCTCGCGTACCCGCTCGATGCGTGGCGGCTCGCGTTCTACCTCTCGGAAGCGAAGCAGGCGCAGCTCGTCGGCGCGCGCGCGCAGGCCTCCACGTTGGTGCTCGGGTTCGGCGGGCTGGTCGCGGCGCTGTTGTTGGTCGCGGTGTACTTCTACCGCGAGAGCTCGCGCGACCTGCGCGAGGCGGCGGCGCGCGTGACGTTCGTGACGCAGGTGTCGCACGAGCTCAAGACGCCGCTCGCGAACATTCGGCTGTACGCGGAGCTGCTCGAGGCGCGGCTGGAGGACGAGGATCCGGAGGCGGTGGAGCGGCTCGGCGTGATCGTCGCGGAGAGCCACCGCCTCACACGGTTGATCAACAACATCCTCACGTACGCGCGTCAGAAGCGTCGCGCGCTCGAGCTCGAGAAGCGCCCGGTCGTCGTCGACGACGTCGTGCGGCGCATGCTCGAACAGTTCCGCCCCGCGCTCGAGGAGAAGCAGATCGAAGTCGTGTTCGAGGGCGGTGCGCCGGAGTCGATCGAAGCCGACGAAGACGCCCTCGGTCAGATCGTCGCCAACCTCGTGAGCAACGTGGAGAAGTACGCGCCGAACGCGGCGCACTTGTCGGTCACGACGGTGCAGGACGACGAGGCGGTGATCCTCACCGTCCACGACGACGGCCCGGGCGTCCCGCCGCAGGTCCGCGAGCGGATCTTCGCGCCGTTCTTCCGCGTGAGCAGCAAGCTGACCGACGGCGTGACGGGGACCGGCATCGGGCTGTCGATCGCGCGCGATCTCGCGGAGCGGCACGGCGGGCGCCTCGCGTGCCTCGAGGTCGAGCGCGGCGCGACGTTCGAGCTGCGCCTGCCGAGGCGCGAAGCGAAGGGGAGGGGAGCGTGATGATGCGAGTGTTGGTCGCCGAGGACGATCCGAACATGCGCCGCGGCATCGTGGAGGTGCTCGAAGGCGAGGGCTACGACGCGGTCGCGGCCGCCGACGGCGAGGAGGCGCTCGCGATGTTCGAGCGCGCGCGCCCCGACTTCGTGTGCCTCGACATCATGATGCCGAAGGTCGACGGCTACGAAGTGTGTCGGCGCATCCGCGCGTTGGACGCGGTCATCCCGATCGTCTTCCTGTCCGCGAAGTCGGAGGAGATCGACAAGGTGCTCGGACTCGAGCTGGGCGCGGACGACTACGTGATGAAGCCGTTCGGGGTGAAGGAGTTCGTCGCGCGCGTGCGGGCGATCAGTCGGCGTTGCCTCGCCGCGCGCCCCGAACGATCCCGCTCCACGTTCGCCTTCGGGGACCTCGAAGTCGTCCCCGACGAGCTCCGCGCGCGCCGCGGCGCGGAGGTGATCGACCTGTCGCTGCGCGAGGTGGAACTCCTCCGTTGCTTCGCGGAACACCCCGATCGCGTCTTGGATCGAGACTTCCTGTTCTCGAAGTGCTGGGGCGTAGAGCACTACCCGAACAGCCGCACACTCGACCAACACGTCTCGAAACTGCGCAAGAAGGTCGAGGGCGATCCGAAGGCGCCTCGGTGGATCACCACCGTCCACGGCGCCGGCTACCGGTACGTCCCGGGGTCTGGATCCTGACCCTCCGGCCAGGCTTCCGCGTCGGGCCGAGTACGATAGGCTCGCACGTATTGGTGATGGCCAAAACGACTGCCGTGAATCGTAAGCCCCTGGAAGGATCGCGTATTCTCATCGTCGACGATCAGCTCTCGGCGCAAGCGAGCCTCGAGCGCGTGCTCGAGGCGGAGGGGGCCGAGGTCCTCTGTGTGAGCAGCGTGGAGGAGGCCCGGCGCCTCGTCCCGCTCGCCGTGGTCGACGCCGCCGTCGTGGACTACTGGCTCCCCGACGAGGTCGGCGTGGAGGCGATGCGCATCTTGCGCAGTCACGTCGAGCCCTGCGCGACGGTGATGATCACCGGCACGCAGGACCCGTCGCTCGTCCGCGAGTGCATCGCCGAGGGCGCGTTCGATGTCCTCATCAAGCCGTTCGAGTTGGACGATTTCATCACGGCCGTCGCGAAGGCGGTCCGCCGCACGCGCACGTGGCGCGCGACCGTCGCGTCCACGCCGAGCGCGCACGCGCGCGACCGTCGCTTCCGCACGCACCCCGATCCGTTGGTGACCGGCGCCAACAGCGAAGAGCGGACGAAGCGTCAGAGCGAGCTCGACCGCCAGGCCCGGGACCTCGCGCGCACGCGCAAGCTCTCGAAGAAGGAGACCACGATCTTCATCCACGTGGTGCGGGGTCTGAGAAACCTGGAGATCGCCGAGCTCGAGAACATCGCGGAGCGCACCGTGAAGTTCCACGTCGCCAACATCATGACGAAGTTCGGGGTTCGCAGCCGCTCGGACCTCATCCTCCTCGTCTTCTTCGACGAGTCCTGACCCCTTCGTAGTACGCTGTCCTTCGTGTCGAAGGGGAGCGCTCGCGTCGTCGGCCTGACGGGAGTCGGGCACGCCGCGTCGCACGCGTGGGAGCTCGTGTTCCCCGCCGTCGCCGTCCCGCTCGCGCGCGACTTCGGCCTGTCGTTCGAGGAGGCCGTCGCGCTCGCGTGGCCGCTCTACCTGCTGTTCGGGCTCGGCGCGCCGGTCGCGGGGTGGGCCTCGGATCGCTTCGGGCCGCGCGTGGTGTTGCTCGCGTGTCTCTTGGGCGGTGGCCTGTCCGGCCTCGCGATCTCCGTCGCGTCGACGAAGCTCACTTTGGCTGCTTCGCTCGCCGCACTCGGGTTCTCGGCGTCGCTCTATCACCCGTCCGGCCTCGCGTTGTTGTCGGTGTGGTTCGAGCGCCGGATGGGGCGCGCCTTCGCGATCAACGGAATCGCCGGGAACATCGGCATCGCGGGGACGCCGCTCGTCGCCGGGTTGGTCGCGTCGCTGTGGGGGTGGCGCGCCGCGTACCTCGCGTTCTGCGTGCCGGCGCTCGTGGTCGGCTTCGTCTTCCTGTTGCTGCCGTTCGAGCGTCGCGAGCGCGAAGAGGTGGTCGAGGCGCCGAAGGTGTCGACCGCGCCTTCGCAGGACTGGCGCCCGCTGATCGGGATGGCCGTCGCGGTCACGGTCGGCGGCCTCGTCTATCGACTCCATACGCTGGTGATGCCCGCGCTGATCGCCGAGCGCATCCCGATGCTCGGCGCGTGGACGCGATCGCTCGGACTCGATCGCCTCGAACACGCCGACAACCTCGCGGCGACCGCGCTCGTCTCGGCCGCGTACGCGATGGGGATCTTCGGGCAGTGGTGGGGCGGCAAGCTCGCCGATCGCTATCGCCTGGTGAGCGCGTACTTCGCGTTCCACCTCGCGGCGCTCCCGCTCCTCCTCGGCGCCGCGTACTTCGCGGGGTGGCCGCTGTTGGTTTGCCTGTTCCTCTACATCTTCTTCGGGATCGGGATGCAGCCGATCGAGAACAGCCTCGTGGCGTGGCTGTCGCCGGCGCGGTGGCGTGGTCGGGCGTACGCCGGCAAATTCGTCCTTGGGTTCGGCGTGGGGTCGATCGGCACGTACGTGATCGGCTGGGTCGCGCCCTACGGCGGCCTCGGCGCGGCGCTGTTCGTGGCGGTGGCGTTGGAGGTGGTCTTGCTCGCGGCGGTGGTGTACGTCAGCCGTCGCACCGCGGACGCCCCATGAGCGACGACGAGAAGAAGACGCTCCCCGCACACCTGCTCAGCGCCCTGGGCAGCGGCCTCTCGGAGCGCGCGCAGAAGAGCGTGAATCGCGTGCTCGACAAGCGCGTGGAGAAGCTCTCGACGGGGCGCGTGTCCCGCGCGCTCAAGCTGTCGAGGTTCGCCGCGAAGAGCGCGTCGCGCGCCGTGGTCGACCGCGCGAAGAGCGCGATCGACAGCTCCGCGAAGGGCGCCGTCTCCGTGGGCCTCGCCGCGGAGATGCTCGAGACGTTCGCGGAGATGCGCGGCGTGACGATGAAGCTCGGCCAAATGCTGAGCTACCTCGACGACGCCCTCCCGCCCGAGGCGCGCCGCGTGCTGACGGTGCTCCAGCGCGACGTCTCGCCGATGACTTGGGACGTCGTGGAGGCCGCGCTGGTCGCGTCGCTCGGCCGCCCGCTCGACGAGGTCTTCATGGAGATCGGCCACGAGCCGATCGCCGCCGCGAGCATCGGGCAGGTCCACCGCGCCACGCTGAAGGACGGCACCGACGTCGCGGTGAAGGTCCAGTACCCGGGCATCGAGGCCGCGATGGCGGCGGACCTGAAGAACGCGCGGATGATGAGTCTCTTCCAGCGCGTGTTCTTCTTCCGCACCGACACGAACGCGATCATGTCGGAGCTGGAGCAGCGCTTCCTGCACGCCCTCAAATTCAAGAAGCTGCTCAAGCGGAACGAAGCGCCGGAGGAGCGTTCCCAAGTCGAGGAATAGCTTGCTAGCTCCCAAGCCGAGCCTTTTATGAGCGCTTTCCTCTGACGGAAGCTCGTCGGACACCCAAATTTTCCCAGCACATCGATGGACAAGAAGAACACTATTATCGGGATCGCACTGCTCGTAGTGGGCACGATCCTCATGTTCAAAACCTCGCCGCAACGCCAAGAGCCGGCCTACAATCAGCCGCCAGCCACGACCGAGCAAACGTCGCCCACCAACGGCAACGTTCCCGCCCAAAGTAACGGCACCCAAACCGGGAACCAAGGCAACAACGGCAGCCTACCGAGCCCCGCGGCCATCGTCTCTTCGGGCCACGCCCAGATCGAAGCGGCCAACAGCCACACGGACGAGCTGATCACCGAGCTCGAGAACGATATGGTAATCGTGCGCTTCACCAACTACG
>JAUHYN010000172.1 GCA_030426505.1 bacterium
GTGCGTGCGATCTCCCCTTGGACGAGCGCGCCGGCGGGGTGCTTCTCCAGCGCGAACCACCCTTGGACCGCCCCCATCCGATCGGGGCGGAACTGATCGTCGGTGTCGCGGAGGCGCCGCCAGAAGTCGGCGACGGGCTCGGGGCCGTCGTAGACGACGGGCCGGACGCGGAGCGCCCTGCGCTCTTCGCCATCCACCCAGGCGTCGAGGTGATCCTGCACTCGAGTCCAGTCGGCGGGGGTGGCGATGAGGCGGCCCGCGGTGGTCGTGGTCGCGACCTCGAGCGGCTGGCCCTCACCGGTCGTCAGGCGTACGCGGCGCGGGTCGATGCGCGGGAACGAGAAGCCGCCGGGGTGCGACGCGTCGATCCAGACGAAGCGGCCCTTGGCGTCGCGCGCCCAGGAGCGGAAGGCCGCTTCGGTGATCGCTTCGTCCGGGATCGGCTCGTCCGGGACCGCTTCTTCGCGGTTCGAGGCGCGGCGCGGCGCGTCGGTCCGTGCGCCGCGCTCGGTACACGCCGCGAGGGCGAGGCACGGGACGACGAGGCGGAGCGCGAAACGCACGGCGGCTGGATCCTGCCGGTCGAGTCCTCGGGGGTCCAGCCGCCGTTTCCGCCTCACTCCACCGTGACCGGGACGAGGTACTCGTCCGAGGTGTCGATGATGAAGAAGCGCAGGTACACCGTCGGACTGACGCCCGGGATGCGGCTCGGCGTGTCGTGCTGTTCCCAGATCGGGTTGTCGAGATCTTCGATCTCGAAGTTCAGGTCGACGTACTCCGTCGCCATGCCCTCGACGAGCATCAGCTCGACGCCATCGAAGTCACCCGAGTCGAAGTTCGCGTACTCCTCGACCTCCAACACGAACTCGTCGTTCGTGGTGTCGAACTCGATCGTCGCGTTGAGATAGGGACAGTCCGGACATTCCGGTTGGTCTGCGAAGGCGCGCCCTTCGATGGCCGTCAGGCCCAGACACACGAGTCCCATCGCGAGTACCCGGCGGTACTCGGCAGTCGTTGCCGTCTTCATTTGCAATCTCGCTTTCGGAACCGCCGCGCGAGGCGCCGCGGGTGCGTGGTTTCGAAGCGCAGATTTTTCAAGGAGCGGGCCAACCGCGCAGACATCGCGCGGTGGCGACGACTGTCCTCACCAGGAGACTTCGGCGAACGCGCGTGTCCTCACGGTTGGACACGCGCGCGGCACGTGCCAGGCTCCCGCGCGAGTTCGCGGCTGTGAACGACGCCGATCATTCATCGCGAGGGGACGACGTCGCGCTGCTCGAGCGCGCCGTCGCGTCGGACGAGTCGGCGCGGACCGAGATCGTCATGCGGTTGACGCCGGTCTTCGCCGCGCTGGCCATCTACGCAACCCGGCGCTGGCGTGGCGGGCGCATCGGGTCGCTCGACGCGGATGATCTCGTCGGTGAGCTGTTCGGCGCCTTGTTCGCCGACGACGCGAACGCGTTGACGCGCTGGGATGTGTCGCGGTCGAGCCTCGAGACGTTCGGGAAGATCTGGGGGCGCTCGAGGATCCACGAGATCATGCGGAAGGAGATGCGGCGGGCCGACATCCTCGAGCGGCGAGGGCTCGATCAGGACGGGGGCGAGCCGGTGACTCGAGATCGCCCCGACGAGATCATCGCGGCCCAACGCCTCGGGCGCGCGATTCTCGCGTGCGTCGAGGCCGCGATGACCACGGCCCTCGCGCGCCGGATGATCGACCTGATCCTCATTCGCCAGCTCGACACCGACGAACTCGTGAGGCGCACCGACATGAAGCGCCAGGGCATCTTCCGCTGGCGCTCCCGGGTCCTGGAGCAAGCACGAAAATGCTGGGAGAGACTCAGCCGGGATGCGTCGTAGAGAAGGGTGGAGGACGGGGCGATGAACACGAACGACGACGACCGCCTGCTGCAGCTCCTCGCATTCAGCACGTACGAGGTCTGTATCGACGAGGAGGCGCTCGACGAGGCGGATCTGATCGCCTTCGCGAACGACGCCCTCCCGCGCGAACGCTGTCCCGAAGTACAGGGTCACCTGGCGCGCTGCGCCTACTGTCGCGAGATCCTCGAGCTGTACCGCCCGGCGATCGCGCAGGTCGCCGCTGCCTCGGCGCCGCCGCGCTCGACGCGGCCCCGCTCGAGGGTCGCGCTCGCGATGGCCGCGAGTGTCGCGGTCGCGACCGTCGTCGCGATCGGCGCGCTCGAACCGCGCCGCGCGGGCGTCGCCTACGAAGTCGCCCCGCCGCGCGGCGCCGTCGAAGCGAAGATGGGCGAGGCGACGCGCGCGACCGAGCGGTGGTCCGTCGCCGTCGGCTCGACGCTCCGCTTCGCGCTCCGCCCCGTCGCCGCGCAGCCCGTCGGCGAGGACGCCGTCGCGGGCGTCTTCGTCGAGACGCCGCAGGGGACCTATCGCCGCGCGGAGGCGGTCGTCGAACGCGAGCGCGAAGACGGCGTGACGGCGTTCGCGATCGAGGTCACTGGCCACGAGCTCCTCCTCGGTCGTGGCGTGCGCGACGGCCTCGTCCTCGTCGTCGCCGAGTCCGATGCGGCGCTCGACGCACTCGAGGGGCGCGTCACGTTCGACGGCGCGCCGGGCGTCTACGCCGTCGTGAAGCGCGCGATCGACCGCGCCGAGTAGTCCGAACGCTTCGAACACACGCAGGGGCGCCTCGGGGTCGACCCCTTCGGACGTCCGACGTCGTGCTTGCGTATCGGGCCCCCTGGGATACAACACCGCTCGGTGAAGCCGTCGATCCGGGGGTTTTTGGCGTGGGCGACGGCGCGCGCCCTCGCGCGCCCCGGGCTCGCGGCCGCCGGGCTGGTCGGGATCGTCGTCCAGGTCGCGTGCTCGCTCGCGATGCCGCTGACGCTCGAGTACCTCATCGACGACGTCATCCCGGCCCAAGATCTCGGCGCCCTCGCCGGCGCCGTGGGGATCGTCGCGGCCGCCACGATCGCCTACTTCCTCGGGGGCCTGACGGTGGACTACGCCTCGGCCCGCATCGCCGCCGAGACCGTGGGCGACCTGCGCCTCGAGATGTTCCGCCGCGTGCAGTCCGCGCCCGGCGCCTTCTTCGTCACGCGCGACGAGGGGGAGATCGTCACCCGCTTCGGCACGGATTGCGTGACCATCGAAGCGACGATCATCCGCGCGCTCCCGGTCGCGATTCGCCGCTGCCTGAAGATCGTCTTCGCGGGCGCCGTGCTCTGCACGATGGAGTGGCGCGTCGCGCTCCTCGTGCTCGCGGCGCTCCCGTTCACCGTCTTGTTGTCGCGCCCCATCGGGCGCCGCGGGACCGCCGCCGACGTCGAGCGCAAGGACGGCGAGGGCGAGGTCGCCAAGCTCGTACAGGAGAGCTTCGCGTCGCACGTCGTCGTGCGCGCCTTCGAGCTCGAGGCTCACCTCGCGGATCGCTTCGCGTCGGCGCTCGACCGCGTGCGCGTCACGGCGGCGCGCAGCAATCTGCTCTACGCCACGACGGGCTCCGTCAGCTCACTCGGCATCGCGATCCTCGAGCTGACCGTGATGGGCGTCGGCGCGTTCGTCGTCGTCCAGGGCGGGATGACGGTCGGGCTCCTCGTCGCGTTCCTCGGCCTGTTCCGCAACGTGTCGTCGGCGGCGCGCGGGCTCACCGAGATGATGCCCACGCTGATGAACGGCGGGACGAGCCTGGCGCGCACCTCCGATCTGCTCGCGCTCGTCCCGGCGGCTCTCGACGCCGGCGGGACGAAGTCGTTGTCGCCGCTCTCTCGAGCGATCGCGTTCGAGGGGGTCGACTTCCGCTACGACGGGCAGCCGTCGCTCACGCTCGCGGGGGTCGATCTCGAGATCCCCGCGCAGCGGCGCGTCGCGTTCGTGGGGCGCTCGGGCTCCGGCAAGTCCACCACGCTCGCTCTGTTGATGCGCCTCCAGTCGCCGTCGGCGGGCCGCCTCACGTTCGACGGCGTGGATCTCGGCGACGTCGCGCCGTCGAGCCTCCGCGCGCAGACCGCGGTCGTCCTCCAGGACACTGGGCTCTTCGACGCGACCATCCGCGAGAACATCCGGTGCGGCCGGCTCGACGCGGACGACGCCGCGATCGAGGCCGCCGCGAAGAAGGCCCGCATCCACGACGTGATCGTCGGCTTCGACGACGGCTACGACACGGTCGTCGGCCCGCGCGGCACGCGGCTCTCCGGCGGGCAGCGCCAACGCGTCGCGCTCGCACGTGCGCTGGTCCGCGATCCCTCGCTGCTGTTGCTCGACGAAGCCACCTCCGCGCTCGACCCGGCCGCCGAAGCCGAGGTCAACGACACGATCCGCGCGATCCAGGGTGGGCAGACGGTCGTCGCGGTCACGCACCGCCTCAACTCCGTCGTCGACTACGATCAGATCGTGGTGTTCGACGCGGGGCGTGTGGTGGAGCAGGGCACGCACGACGCGCTGCTCGCCGCCGACGGCGTCTACGCCGAGCTGTGGGCGAAGCAGAGTGGCTTCGTCGTGAAGGACGACGGCACCGAGGCGCGCGTCACGCCCGAGCGCCTGCAACGGATCCCGTTCTTGGCGGTCGAGCCGCGCGAGGCGCTCGAGTCGCTCGCGGAGGATCTGCGGACGGTGCGCTTCGCGGCGGGCGAGCGGGTCTTCGAAGAGGGCGACGCGGGCGACGCATTCTATCTCGTCGCGCGCGGGCGCCTCGAGGCGTACCACGAAGGCGAACCGGACGAGGTCCTCAGCGTGATGGAGGACGGCGACTACTTCGGCGAGATCGCGCTCGTCGAGCGCGGCGCACGGACGGCGTCCGTCCGCGCGGTCACCGACTGCCTGTGTCTGGTCCTCACGCGCGCGAAGTTCGAGCGGCTCCTCGCCGACAACCCGTCGCTGTCGCGCGAGGTGATGGGGACGGCGAAGCGCCGCCTCGCGAACGGCTGAAGGTCAGCGCCCGAGGGCGCTGCGGATCTCGGCTTCGCTCGCCTCCAACGACAGCGTGAGGAGGACGTCGTTGAGGCGTCGCACGTCCTTGGCGAGCTGTCTCGCGACCGCGAGTTGGAAGCGCCGCGACGCCGGGACGCCGCTGTTCCGCATGATGTCGAACGCGGTCTGCCGAATGGTCGCGGCGCGGACCTCGCTCGTCGCGGTGCAGGTCGCCGAGCGGCGGCCGCCGTCGATCAGCGACACGAGCCCGAAGAGCTGACCGGGGCCGAGCGTGCCGAGGCGATCGACATTGCCGTCGCGACGTTGGGTCACCACGACCTCACCGGAGAGGATCAGGAACGCCTCGCGGCCCCTGTCGCCCTCCTCGGCGAAAACGTGCCCGGCCGGGTGGTTCGCGACCTCGAGCAACGGCGCGAGCGCGGCGAGCTCGTCCGAGGAGAAGTCGCGGAGCAGCTCGCTCGCGACGAGGAGATCGTAGTCCTTCATGACTCGGCGCCTCCCAGCAGTCGGCCGAACAAGCGCGTGACCCAGCCGCCCTCGGGCGCCGCGGCGGGCGCGGGCTCTTCGGCGTGCAGCGCGCCGTCCGCGCCGACGGCGACGGACGGGAGCGTCGCCGTGCGCAGTCGCGCGGCGAGGCGGCGGGTGAGTTGGGTGAGCAGCGCCGACCCGGCGACGGGGGTCTCGGTGAGGAGCGCCTCGAGCGCGGCGTCGTCGAGGGTCCACAGGACGGTGTCGACATCGGCGGTCAGCGTCGTCGTGGCAGGGCCCGGTTGGAGCAGATCGACCTCGCCGATCCAGCCGCCTTCGAGGACGGGCGGGAGGGCGATCGTCTGTCCGTCGCGTTCGATCGCGACGCCGACGCGGCCCGACTCCACGACGCAGAGCTGGGCGTGGTTCGCGTTCGCCGCGACGACGACGTCGCCGGCGGAGTACGCGCGACGCACGAGGCGCGACGCGACCGCCTCGCGCTCTTCGGCGCTGGCGTCCGGCATGAGCCGCTCCAGACCCGGTGCGTTCATCGCGGGCGACCTTAGTATGTTGTCGCGCTCGTCGCTACAGAGTGAAGCTCTGCCCCGGTCGCGCGAACCCCGCGAAGCCGTCGGCAGCCGCGTCGGGGCGCGCTCCGGGTGGGTAGCCGTAGAGCCAGGTCTTCGCGCGGACGTGGTCGGGGAGGGCGTCGACGAGGGAGGCGTAGGGCGGGTGGACGCGGGTCGGCGCGTCCGCGATCTCGCAGTCGTGGAGGACGACGTCCGCCGTCTCGAGTGCGTCGTGCCGGTGGAAGACGGTGTCGGTGGTGAGGAACACGGAGCGGCTCGGGCCCTGGATGAGGATCGCGTAGCTCGTGATCGTCTCGACCGATCCCGTCACGTGCGGGGTCGGGACGAGGTCGATGCGAACGCCGTCCCAGTCGAAGCCGCCGCGTTCGGGCAGCGAGTGGACTTCGAAGTACGTGTCGAGCGTCGCCTCGCCTTCGAACACGACGCGCATCCCGCCGGAGAGGACGCGCTCCCAGAGCGGCCCGATCAGGGGCTCGGCTGCGAACAGCTTCACCTGCGGCGCGCTCGGATCGAAGTGGGTCGCGAAGCCGAGCCACTCGAGCCCGCCGACGTGGTCGCTGTGCAGGTGGCTCACGTAGACGGCTTCGAGATCGCGCGCGGCGATCGAACGCGCGTGGAGCGCGCGACGCGCGTCGGAGCCGCAGTCGACCAACAGCCGCGCGCCGGAAGCGCCCGTGAGGAGGAGGTTCGACTGGAAGTTGTCCGGGTCGGTCGTGAACGCCGAGCCGGTACCGAGGAATTCGAGGTTCGGCGCGATCACTTCATCTCCCTACAACGGCTCACGGCCTTCGTCACTTTGCGTCCAGGCGGATCAGCGCGGGGGCGTCCGGTTCGTTCTCGGCGCGCGCGACGTTCCGCGTGAGGAGCTGCTTCGGTCCGTCGGCGTCGGGGAGCGCGGAGAGGAGCTCGCGTGTGCGCGCGAAGTCGCGGCGCGTGAACGCATCGACCGCGGTCTCGTAGGTGGTCTTGAGCGAGGGCCACGCCGCGTCGGGCTCCGCGCGGATCTCGTGTAGCGCGACGGGATCGTCGATGCCGACGACTCGCACCGGACCGACGCGGCGCGTGGCGACGGCGTCGCCGAGCCTCGCCTGCGTGGCCTCGGACACGAGGATCGGGACGCCGGCGTACTTCGTCGCGCCCTCGATGCGGCTCGCGAGGTTCACCGTGTGTCCGCGCGGTCCGTACTTCTGGCGGAGCTTGCTCCCGGCGTTGCCGACGCGCGCGGGGCCGGTGTGGATGCCGACGCCGATCGCGAGCGGACCGCCGAGGCGCTCGTGCCACCGCGCGCTGAGTTCGGCGATGCCGCGCTGCATCGCGATCGCCGCGCGGCACGCACGGACCGCGTGGTCGTCGTAGCCCTTCGGCGCGTTCCACATCGCGGCCATCCCGTCGCCGTAGTAGTCGATGATCACGCCGCGCTCCTCGAGGACTTGTTCGGTGAGGACGTCCATCACCTCGCCCACGAGCGCGAACGTGGAGGCGCCGTCGATTCTCTCGGAGAGCCGCGAGAAGCCGCGGAGGTCCGAGAACAGCACGGTGATCGTGCGGTCCGCCGGATCCAACAGCTTCGGATCGCGCTCGAGCTCGCGCACGAGCTCGGTGGAGAAGATGCGCTCGAATTGCACGCGGAGCCGCGCGGCCTCGGCTTGTTTCGCCATGCGCGCGAGCCCGGCGGACGCCGCCGCCGCGAGCACGCGCACCACGGACGCTTCGAGCGGTGCGATGGCCGGCATCGCGCGGTCCGGGCGGCGGTCGCGCGCGCCGAACAGCGCGCCGATGACCTCGTCGTTCGCGTCGAGGATCGGCGACGCGACGAACGCGTCGACCGCGGCGAGGCTCGCGGCCCCGGTCTGGGGCGCTTCGAAGACGGTCTGCTTGGTGCGCTCGAGCTCGGCGAGGACGGTGGTGCTGTACTGGTCGCGGCCCTCGGGGTGCGTCGCGACGGTGGTCCAGCCGTTCGTGTCCTTCAGCAGGACGAGGCCCCGATCGAGACCGATGAGATCCACGATGGCGGCCGCAGTCTCTGCGTAGAACTCCGCGGAGCCAGCGGCGGCTTGCTGCACGGAGAGGAGGATCGAGAACCAGTCGGCGAGGCGCTCGGCGGAGGGCGTCGCTTCGAGGCGGGCGGCGGCCGTGCCCATGATGGTCTGGACGCGCTGGCCTTGCGCGGCGGCCTCGGGGGCCGAAGCGGGTTGGACCTCGATCGTGGTCGCGCCCACGGAGATGCGGACCGGGAGCTGCGCGACGACGCTCGCGTTCGCCTCCAGGGTGTCGCCCTGCACCATGAGGGGCGTGCCGTAGTTGGTCACGCGGACGCCGTTCGCGACCGCTTCGACGGCGAGCTGGGTGCGTGAGACGTAGGGGTCCTCGACGACGAACGTGCGACCCACGCCCTTCGGGGCCCGGCCGAAGACGAGCGGGCCCTTGTCGTGACGAAACGTGTGCTGCTGCTTCGCGTTGTGGATCGTGAACTCGAGCATCGATGTAAGGTATAGGCGAACCGTGGGCGAGACGCACTTCGCGCTGGAGCCGGGCGCCAAGGTCGGTGAATACGTCATCAAGCGCGAGCTGGGGAGTGGCACGTTCGGGAGCGTCTACGAAGCCGTCCACCCGGTGATCGCGAAGCGCGTGGCGATCAAGGTCCTGTCCGCCGCGTACTCGAAAAACGAGGAGGTCGTCTCGCGGTTCGTGACCGAGGCGCGCGTCGTCAACGAGATCGGCCACAAGAACATCATCGACACGTTCTCGTTCGGCGAGCTCCCGGACGGCCGGCACTACTTCGTGATGGAGTACGTGGACGGCGAGCCGCTCGACGCTTACATCGAGCGCTTCGGCGGGAACGTCCCCACGCGCGACGCGCTCGCGATCTTGAGGGGCGTCGCGGCGGCGTTGGACGCGGCCCACGCCGCGGGCGTCGCGCACCGCGACCTCAAGCCCGCGAACATCTTCGTGGCGACGGACGACGGGCGGCCGTTCCCCAAGCTGCTCGACTTCGGGATCGCGAAGCTGTTGTCGGACGAGGTCGAGACCGCGCACCGCACGGCGACCGGGATGGCGATGGGGACGCCGGCGTACATGGCGCCCGAGCAGTGCCGCGGCAAGGACGTCGATCACCGCAGCGACATCTACGCGCTGGGGATCATGACCTACGAGCTGCTCACCGGGCAGCGCCCGTTCGACGGCAACCAACTCGAGCTGCTGATGAAGCACATCGAGACCGCGCCGATCCCGCCGCGCGATGTCGTCGAGACACTGCCCGCCGCGGTGGACCCGCCGGTGATCGGGATGCTCGCGAAGGAGCCCTCGGAGCGCCCGCCGTCGGCGGGGTTCGCGATCGAGCAGCTGATGGAGGCGTTCGAGGCGAACACCGAGGCCGCGTCGATCGCGACGCGCGCGTTCCCCGGGATCGCGGACGCGACGCCGAAGCCGCCCGACGAAGCCGGGACCGAGACGCCGCCCCCGCCGGTGATCGCGCCGGTCGTCGAGGAGTCGACGCCTCCGCCCAAGCGCGGGGGCGTCCCGATGATGGCGGTGGTCGGGGTGGTCGCGGTCGCCGCGGTGGGCGTGGGCGCGGTGTTCATGCGTTCGCCGCCCGAGGTCGAGACGGTCGATCCGCCGCCGCCCGAGGTCGCCGCGCAGAAGGACGACACGATGAAGGCGGTCCCGGCCGGCGCGTTCCCGATGGGTTGCAACAAGGCGATCGACAGCGAGTGCGACGCGGACGAAGCGGCGCTCGAGTCCGTGACGACCGGCGCGTTCGAGATCGACGCGACCGAGGTGACGGTCGATGCGTTCGCGGCGTGTGTCGAGGCGAAGGCGTGCGACGCCACCGGCCTCGAGGTCCCGTTCTGGAAGCAGGGCGAGGAGCCGGAGGCCGAACACCCGGAGTGGGCGCACGCGTGCAACTGGAACAAGCCGGGCCGCGGCGCGTTCCCGATCAACTGTGTGTCGTGGCACCAGGCGGACGCGTTCTGTCGGTGGAAGGGCAAGCGGCTCCCCACCGAGGCGGAGTGGGAGAAGGCCGCGCGCGGCACGGAGGGCGCGAAGTACCCATGGGGCAACACGGGCTACGACGCGCTCACCGCGCCGGCCGCGAACATCGCGGACGTCACGCTCGGTCGCGCGCGCGAGGCGCCGTGGGCGCACGCGAAGTACGACGACGGGGTGCAGCTCTCGGCCGCGGTCGGTTCGTACCCGTCCGGCGCTTCGCCCTACGGCGCGCACGACATGGTCGGGAACGTCTGGGAGTGGACGGCAGATTGGCATGAACCCAACGTGAGCCGCGTGACACGCGGCGGTTCCTACGACGCGCCGGCCTTCATGGCGCGCGCGTCGTTCCGCGGAAAGTCGTATCCGAAGTGGCGCCAAGACGACGTGGGCTTCCGCTGCGTGCGGTGACCCGTCGGGTTCAGAGCGTGAAGTCGATCTCGCGGCCGCGAGTGTTCTTCACGTCGATCTGCTTCAGCGGCGCGACGCGCTCCGCGGCTTGCAGTACGGCCGCCTCGAAGTGCGTGATGTCGAACGCGGCCTTGTAGAAGACCTCGAGCTCCATGCGCCCGTTGGCGAACGTGAGCTGCTTGACGAGCTTCACGTCGGGGAGCTTCCCGAGGAGCTCGATGAAGCGCAGCCCCTCGCGCTTCTTGCTCTTCACTTCGTAGAGCCGAACCGTGTAGCGGATGCCGTTCTCGGTGTCGCGGTCCCACGCCTGCACGAGGCGATCGACGAACGGCTCGACCATCTTCGCGGCGAGCATCTTCACCGACTTCGTGCGCAGCGTGTTCTCGTCGTAGCAGTTCGGCGGTGAGTTGCCGTCCTGGTTGGTGCTGTGGAGGAGCGCGCCGGTGGACGCGTCGATCGCCTGCAGCGAGATGTCGGCGCGGCCGCGGTGGGCCTTCAACCCCATCGCGTCGAAGCTGGTGTGGTGGACCTTCACGTCCGCGACGACGAGGTACTCGGCGCCGTAGCTGCTCGCGT